>CAZCAD010000106.1:0-8767 GCA_964496525.1 uncultured Flavobacteriales bacterium
CCCGACATGCCCCAATCCGCCAGGGTCTCGTTAGTATAATTTATCACTTCACCCTTTTGCAAAAGGAATTTTGTCTGTAAAGTATCTCTTTGGCTGGTCAAGCTGTCTTGTAAGGCCATAATCGGGGATTAAATCAGGCTTTGCCCACTGCTACGCAGGCGAAAGCGTGGCCGCAAATATAGAACTTATCATTTGGATTATGTTAGAGCCTGTTACCACAAGACCCTGGAGGCATCTTTTGGCTGATGTTAACAGGCCCAGGGTACTACTCAATCAATGGATTATACATCATGATTGCGTGATTGGAAGTCACCATTTCTTCACTCTCTTTACGAGAAATTTGATTAATCACTTTTCGCCAGATCTCATTATGACGCGTGTATCCGCCCCACCACTGCAGTTCAAATTTGTGATTCCGCTCAAAAACCTCATAAGAATTCAGAATGGCATCAGAGGTGCAAATATTTCCTTTCAGGTGTGTTTCGTCCAGCCATAAATTGATTTGGAATGGTTGACGAGTATCGTTTTTGATTTGAAGATCGATATAATTATAGGCCAGGGTTGCGCCTGATCCAAAAGGAATTTTACGATTTATATCCGGAAATACATCATAACTGTGTCGACATCTTTTGCTAACGGTAAGCGGTGTATGTAATATCATCCAGTAAACCAAGTTCCCTAATTGACACAAGCCTCCTCCAATACCGCTTCGTACCTCGCCATTGCTAAGTGTCATTCCTTCCAAATATCCTTTGGCTTTCGTTGGTCGACCAACGAGCTGCCAGATGGAAAATGTTTCGCCGGGCTGAATGATTATTCCGTTCAGTTGTTTTATCGCCAATTGAAGGTTAGTGATTTTATTATGTTGCAATTGCATATCAACATTTTTCAGTGGCCGTAATAAAAAGGACTGATGTTCCGTGATTTTGAAGGGTAGCTGCTCGTCTTTTCTTTCTTTAGCCAGTCTATTGGAACCAAACCACCATTTCGTCTTTTGCTTTAAACAAAAATATTCCTTGCCGATTGTTTGTCTCAGTCGGGATCTTTTCTTCGGTTTTTCGACAATTAGGTTCATATATTCAATTACCAAAGTACAATCTTTTCAGCCACAGATTATTCGCTTCTTTCAATTTCTAATCGTCCATTTATTTTTTGAGATTGTTTGGGTTTTATTCGTTCTTAGCCCTTACTTTGTTGAAAATTCCAAAGTTTGAGAAGGATATTTTCTTCATTATGGGTTCTGGGTTTTGGGACGCTGATTATTTTTCCTTTACTCGCCTGGCCAATTCTTTATTTTTCAGATATCGAATTTCTCTCGATTTTTCAGATTACGTTCGAAGAAATGTTCAGTATTCCGACCTTCTTATCGGCAGGAATCATATTTGGATTACTTGTAATTTGGTTAACAGAACTGTCATATTTTGAAGATGCGCTCTCGAGATATAGAAATATCTTAAAGGATATTAAAATCAGCAGATTGTCGGCGCTCTTCCTGTCCCTTTGTGCCGGATTTGGGGAAGAGGTGTTTTTCCGGGGGGCGATACAGCCACTACTGGGGATTTCGGTAACGGCTATATTATTTGTTGGAATTCACGGCTACTTCTCTTTCAAAAATTGGAAAGTGAATATTTTCTCTATCAGCCTTACATTATTTATTTGCTTACTGGGATGGGCCGCAACTGAATTTTCCATTTGGCATGCCATTGCCGGACATTTTAGTTACGATTTAGTTTTGCTGATGTACCACAATAAGAAAAATCGTCAATCTACTTAGTGCTTGGTAGGAAACTCTTCATAAAAATTGACAGTTTCTGACCAGACACTACTTAATACGTTTTACGAATAATTTTTCCGTTTTTCGTCTCATCGAAATTTTGTTCAAATATGATTTCTTTGGGGCGAAAATATTTGGGCAGTGCACGAAGTTTTTCTTTATATGCAGCTGATTCAATATTCGGATCAACTTCTCCTTCTATTATCAATACTGTCACTTCGCCGTATTTTTCGTCTTTCTTTGCCGCGAAATAAAATCGTTTCTTTTTTAAGACGTGACCAAATATCTTCTCGAGCTCCTCCGGAAAAATCTTAATCCCTCCTGAATTAATAACGTTGTCCGTTCGGCCCATCCAGAGGAAACTGTTTTCATCTTTCAGAACGACAACGTCCTTTGTTTTGAAAACCTTATCTGTCACCGTATCGCGAATAATTAGGCAAGAATTTTCACCCACCGACACCTTGAAGCCGGGTAAACAGCTATAAATTTTTTCTCCTTCCGAAAGATTTAGAATAGCGAAATGACTAATTGTTTCGGTCATTCCGAAAGTGGCATATGATTCGTTTGATAATAATTCAAGCTTTCGAATGAGGCTTGGGTCGAGCCTTGCCCCTCCAATAATTACCCTTTCAATTCGCTCATAAAGTTCTTTACTATGAGGATCTTTTAATATTGATACAATTTGATTTGGTACAAATGCCCCGAAATAAATGGGTTCTTCAAAATCCCTAATTGCCTCCAGCGGATTTGACGTCAGCGGTCCAACGACTATTTTCATTTCATGTAGAATCGCCCGAACTATCATCATCTTTCCTGCAATATGTTCCGGCGAAAGATTAAGCAATAAGTTTTTACTCTTTCTAAAATTAAAAAAATTGCCTGTGGCCCTGGCTGATCGTTCCATGTCCGTTTTCAACAGTTCAATTTCTTGAGGAGGACCGGTGGATCCGGAAGTATTGACCTTAATAATCTCAGTTTGAGACTCCCATTCTTCAATGAAATCCCTAACTGATTGCGAATAGTCCGAATCTATACCGTCAAGAAAAACGATATCTTTATACATATGGAACGCGATTTGTTGTCACAAACTAAATATAAACAAATGTTCTCCATAACAAAATACAAATGAAGCGATTATTGATTTTTTTATTATTTGTTAGTCTGGGATTAGGTGCTTTCGCATACTCAATTAAGGATGCCGGTTCATCGGCTAAACTGCACTTTACCAATGCGTCTGATGATAAAGGAATCTCTTTCTTACAGGGATCATGGTCAGCAGCAATTACCCTGAGCAAAGAGAAGAACAAACTAATATTTCTTGATTGTTTTACATCTTGGTGTGGACCATGTAAATGGATGGATAAATACTCGTTCACTAATTCAAAGGTTGGAAAATATTTTAACGAGAACTTTGTCAATATGAAGTTGGATATGGAGAAAGACCGAGAAGGCGTGCGACTTGGCGAAAAATTTAATGTCGGAGCCTATCCTACTCTTTTATTCATTGATCAAAACGAAAAACTCATACGACGCTTTGTTGGAGCGTTGAAGTGGACAGAGCTACTGGTCTTGGGAAAAGAAGTAGCTGGCTGAATAAATTTTGTAGCGAAGAATTGTTGAATTGTTGAATCGGGTATAACATCGATTATTCAACAATCCAATCGTGCACAAATTCAACAATTACTTTTCCTGATAATCATTTTCGTGAACGACCGGAGCATATTCTTTGGTAGAATAAATTCCATCTTGCAGTTTCTTCTGAATTTTTTGAAATGACTTGATCGTATATTCCACGTCTTCCAGGGTATGCACGGCTGTTGGTATCAGCCTAAGCATAATCAGTCCTTTTGGAACAACCGGATATAGCACCATTGAACAAAAGATTCCATAATTCTCTCTCAAGTCAAATGTGACGTTGGTCGCTTCGGGTATCGTACCTTTCAAAAAGACCGGAGTAACTGCTGAATTTGTTTTACCTATATCAAAGCCGGCTTCTTTCAATCCATTTTGAAGAGCGGTTGCTATCTCCCAAAGCTTTCCTTTGTACTTGGCATTTTCTTCCTTGAGCAATTGCAGACGTTTGCGGGCTCCAACCACTAACGGCATTGGAAGTGACTTGGCAAAAACCTGCGATCTCATGTTGTATCGTAAAAAATCACATATATCTTCGGTGGTTGAAATAAACGCCCCTATAGACGCCATAGACTTCGCAAACGTTCCGAAATAAATATCCACTTCATCCTGGACTCCCTGAAATTCACCCGTGCCTGCACCGGTTTCTCCCAAGGTACCAAATCCGTGCGCATCGTCGATAAATAATCTAAAGTTAAATTGACCCGATTTTCTAAATGAAATAATTTCTTTTAAAAGCCCTTGATCACCGGCCATTCCGAAAACACCCTCGGTAATTACCAAAATTCCGCCTTCGGTCTGTTCACATAAGCTTGTTGCTCTCTGCATTTGCTTTTCGAAGCTCTCCATGTCATTATGCTGGAACACAAATCTTTTTCCGGCATGTAGTCGAACTCCGTCAACAATACAAGCATGAGATTCGCTATCGTAGACGATCACATCCTTACGATCAACTAATGCGTCGATTGCGGATAGCATAGCTTGATATCCAAAATTCACCAGGAAAGTATCTTCTTTCCCTAAAAAATCAGAAAGTTCTGCTTCAAGGGCTTCGTGTTCGCTGGTTTGTCCGGTCATCATTCTCGATCCCATCGGATAAGCAAGACCGTATTTTTTAGATGCCTCAGCATCTGCCCTTCTAACTTCAGGATCGTTCGCCAGGCCCAAATAATTATTAACGCTCCATATCAGGCATTCCTTCCCACGAAAGGTCATCTTATTCGAAATTTCACCTTCCAGTTTTGGAAAGGTAAAATATCCATGCACTCCTTTAGAATATTGACCAATTGGCCCTCTATTTCCTCTAATCTTTTCAAATATATCTGATGCCATATTTTATTTTTTATCACGCTACAGCGCCACCTTTTCGCTGCGAAATTATACCGAAAATTCTAACTGACCATAGATAATTGAAAATATTATTCAATACCATAGCTTTGATCAAAAAGCTTTTTAGACATTTTTAACAAATCAAACCCTATCTTTGTGCGTTATTTGTTAGGAAATGAAGGCCAAATTCAGCATAATTATTACCGTTTTCCTTGCCCTTACTATCAGCGCTTGTACCGAGTACAGCAAAATCCTAAAAAGTTCGGATAATGAGAAAAAAAAGCAGGCGGCTATTCGTTATTATGAGGAAGAAGAGTGGATTAAAGCGGTTACACTGCTGGAGGACATCATTCCATTTTACAAATTGACAAAAGATGGCGAGAAGCTTTATTTCATTTACTGCATGTGCAGCTACAATTTAAAGGACTATTACCTGGCAGGGTATTACTTCAAGCGCTTCGTAAGGCAGTACCCAACCAGTAAAAATGTTGAAGAGTCGTTGTATTTGAGTGCAATGTGCTCTGTTAAGAACTCTCCTCAATATTCATTGGATCAGACCGAAACATTAAATGCTTTGGATGAAATCCAGATATTCATCGATTTGTACCCAAATAGCTCCAGAATTGACTCCTGTAATCAAATTATGGACCGATTGGACGCGAAACTCGAACTTAAGCAATACGAACAGTCCTATTTGTTTTATAAAACAGAGAACTACCAGGCGGCTGTAGTGGCTTTTCAATCAACATTGCAAAAGTATCCGAATTCGCCACATAAAGAGGACATTGGATATTACCTGGTTCGCAGTAATTACCTCTTAGCCTCAAACAGCGTGCCCACTAAGAAAAAGGAACGTTTAAACAATACTTTAAAAAGTTATCGTAAATTTGTTGCCCTGTTTCCGGAATCTAAGAAAAGGAATGAAGTGGACCAGATTAAGAAGAAAGTAGAGAAGGAACTTGAAATTTTGGAAAAAAATTAAAGATTGAGATTATGTCGATGAACTACAAAAATACAAATGCAGAAAGGACAACTGTTACAAGAGACTTAGATAATATTTCTGAAAAGTCAGGAAACATCTATAAATCCTTGATTGCCATTTCAAAGCGTTCGAACCAAATCAGTTCGGAAATGCGAGAGGAGTTGACCAAGAAGTTAGCTGAGTTCGCGTCAACAACGGATAATCTGGAAGAAATTTTTGAAAACAGGGAGCAAATTGAAATTTCAAAATTTTACGAAAGTCTTCCAAAACCTGTTGCCATTGCCATTCAAGAATTTCTTGAAGACAAGGTGTACGTCAGAGATGCTGCTTTGGAAGAAGAAGAAGAAGAGTCTTCGTCTTCTGACGAAGACTAGTGAGGTAATTAGTAGAGATTATCAACTATTTTTGCACCCTTTTTCCTTTCTGGTTCAACATAATTTTAAACCGTAACTTGCGCCTCCGCTAAAGCCATAGTGACATGCGGATGGCTATGCTTAAAAATTCTGGATTAGATATTATAACAAAGAATGTGCATGGCAAAAAAACTCTTTTTCCATTACCCTGCGCCTGCCTGCCGGCCAAGCAGGTCAAAAATGCCTTGGCTAATAAAAAAATAGCAATTTTTACCTCTATACAAATCCAGTCGTTATAATGTCTATTCCACAAAGAAAAAATTGCATCAAAAATTTAGTTCGCCAATTTACTAATTACCGCACTGGACATCATGCTTTCCAATAAAAATATTCTATTAGGAATTACCGGCAGTATCGCCGCCTATAAATCAGCATACCTTGTAAGGGAATTCATTAAGCTTGGAGCCGAGGTGAAGGTGATTATGACCAAATCCGCAACTGAATTTATATCTCCATTGACTTTATCAACTTTGTCCAAAAATCCTATCTCAATTGAATTTGTTAAGGATGAGGATCAAGGTGTTTGGGAAAATCACGTAGAGTTGGGAATGTGGGCAGATATTTTCGTAATCGCCCCTCTGTCGGCTAACAGTTTATCAAAAATGGCTTCAGGCAATAGCGACAATTTGTTAATCGCTACCTATTTAAGCGCCAAATGTCCGGTCTGGGTGGCTCCGGCAATGGATCTTGATATGTTCAAACATTTTAGCACCAAAGAGAATTTGGAAAAATTGCAAGACAAGGGCGTTCGGCTAATTAAACCCCGCGATGGAGAGCTGGCCAGTGGTTTAGAAGGTAAAGGTCGCATGGAAGAGCCCGATCTAATAGCCCAAGTAATTCACGAGCACTTTATGAAAGAATCCGTCTTGCGAGGAAAGAAAATTGTGATAACGGGCGGGCCAACCTTTGAATCCATTGATCCCGTACGATTTATCGGTAATCATTCATCCGGCAGAACCGGTGTACTTCTTGCCGATGCCTGTGCTAACCGTGGAGCGGAAGTAATTCTTATCAGTGGCCCTACCGGTTATAAACCAGAAAATCCGACGGTAAAAATGATGTCGATTCAGACTGCCCTCGAAATGTTGGTAGCTGTGAAAAAAGAATGGCCCTCGAGCGATGTTGGTATTTTTAGCGCCGCGGTATCTGACTATCGCCCCGCTGACGTAGCAGAAGATAAAATCAAGAAGTCAGCAGAAGAACTAACCCTGAAATTGATTAAAAATCCTGATATCCTTGCCTGGGCGGGTGAAACGCGAACAGAAAATCAATACCTGGTTGGCTTTGCCCTTGAAACTGAAAATGAAACTGAAAACGCAAGAGAAAAGTTTGAACGTAAGGGCTTGAACTTGCTTATTCTGAACTCCTTACGAGACAAAGGTGCCGGATTTGCTCATTCTACCAACAAAGTTTCCTTTATTCAAACAAACAATAAATTGACTAATTTTGAGTTAAAGGAAAAGTCTGAAATGGCAGAGGATATTTTGGATGCCATAGAAGAAGATTTAAAATGAAACGCATAGGTTTCATACTGCTGATTGCGTCCAAGGTAAATTTTGGACAGGAACTGAATTGTCAGGTTGAAGTGATTTCAACTCCCAGTTTGCAGGTCGGTCCGGTGGAGAAAGAAATCTTCGGTGAGCTCAAGTCGTCCATATTTGATTTTATGAATAATACCAGGTGGACTAAGGACATTTTTGAAATAGAAGAGCGAATTAATTGCAATATCTTAATCACTTTCACAGACATTCCCGCTACATCAACTTATAAAGGAAAAATTCAAATTCAGGCTTCTCGACCTGTTTTCAATACAGGCTATAATACGGTTTTGCTGAATCATGTTGACGACAACTTTACCGTAAATTATTTGAGAAGTACTGTCCTTCTTCCGACAGAGAATTTTCAGTACCGAGATAATTTGACGGCCATTTTAACTTTCTATGTTTACATGATTTTAGGATATGATTATGATAGCTTTTCGCTAAATGGAGGGAGTCAGTATTTTAATAATGCCCAACAACTGGCAAATAATGCAAAGGTTTCCGGTGATGAGGGATGGTCAGCAGCGGCAGGAAGAAAAAATAATCGATATTGGATGGTTGATAATGCACTTCAGTCAGTTTTCTCTCCGATAAGAGAATGCTATTATAAATATCACCGTCTGGGTTTTGACATCATGAGCGACGATGTTGTAGCCGGACGAAAAGCAGTGTTGGATGCCCTAAAGGGATTGGATAAAGTTCAACGCTCCCGACCGGGGTCTCTGAACCTTCAAATGTTTCTTACAGCAAAGGCCCAGGAACTGATCGACCTATTTTCCCAGGCAGAAATAAGAGAAAAAAATGAAGCGGTCAGCTTGTTGAAAAGATTGGACCCCACAAATTCTTCAAACTATCAGAAAATTCTAAATTAGCATCGTGCTAATTCGTCTGGAAATTTCTAATTACGCTCTTATTGAGAATTTATCTTTGGATTTATCGGGAGGATTAACCACCATCACCGGCGAAACGGGTGCAGGAAAATCCATATTAATCGGAGCACTTTCGCTCGTTCTCGGAAAACGTGCCGATTCTTCCGTTCTCTTCAACAAAGATGAAAAATGTATTGTTGAAGCACATTTCAACATTGCTGGTTACC
>CAZCAD010000107.1:0-8727 GCA_964496525.1 uncultured Flavobacteriales bacterium
CTGCTCCTGCAAAAGCTTCTTGCTCCACTGTAACAGTAAAGTCAGAAACATCGTTCGGACATGGGGCGATGCCTGTCATTGTATAAGTAAATGTGTATGCACCGGCTGCGAGTCCGTCGGTATTTAACACACCCGTCGCTGCATTAAATGCTCCTGAAGCTGAAGTCTCAGCCCATGTTCCACCCGGATCAGCTCCCGAGAGTAAAGTGTTGATGTCAACAGTAGAACCGATTGTATTACATTGTGCAGTAGCATTATCCAATCCGGCATCAACCTCCTGTTGAACGGTAATTGTGAAGTCTGCCACGTCCGGTACACATGGAGCAATTCCGGGAACGGTATAGGTAAATGTATAAACACCGGGTGCTAATCCATCTGAGTTGAGAATTCCGGTAGCTGCTGTAAATGCTCCCGAAGCAGAAGTTTCTGCCCATGCTCCTCCGGGATCAGCTCCAACTAATAAAGTATTACAGTCAACGGACGAACCGGCGCCATTACAAACGGCGCTTGTATTATCACCTCCGGCATTCGCTTCTTGTTCAACCGTGACTGTAAAATCTGCCACATCCGTTAGACAAGGTGCAATGGCCGGAACTGTATATGTAAATGTGTAAATCCCCGCTGTCAAGCCATCCGTATTCAGAATTCCGGTCGCAGGAGTAAAGGCACCAGAAGCCGAAGTTTCAGCCCAGGTTCCACCGGGATCTGCACCGGATAGTAGTGTGTTCATATCGACACTGGACCCAGCTGTATTACAAATTGCTATCGAACTGTCCAGACCGGCAGTTACCTCTGTTTGAACCGTTAAAGTAATAACTGCTGTATCATCAGGACAAGCTCCTCCAAGAACAATATAATTCAAGACATAGTCTCCTGGTGCTAAGAATGTAATGTCAAATGTTGCGGCTATTGGATCCAATGTTCCTCCGGCAGTTACTTCAGTCCAAGCTCCACCGGGATCAGCACCTGAAAGCATCGCTGCCACATCGAGTACACCCGCACCACTACAGTTTGCCTCTGCGTAATCAAGTCCGGCAGTAACCGGAAGATCAAATATAATTGTCACTAATTCGAAATCGAAACATCCTGTTGCTGGATCTCCGATCATCACGTAAACAACATCACCCGGCAACATGATCATATCCGGTAACAATCCAAATACCTGGTCGATACTGTCGGGTATTACGCTGTACCAATTCGTTATTGTTCCAACAACAGCGTTGAGGTCTGTTACGATCAAAGTGTTTAGATCAAAGGAAGAACATTGTGGTCCGGGGTCTGTCCAAGCCACATCCGGACTTGGCGTTATCGATACTACTATATCTTTAACAATGGGGGAAATTGAACATGCCCCTGATGGTGTTCCAGTGATGGTATAAGTCGTTTCTACTATTGGGCTCGCATCTGTTGTTGGGCCGGTTGTTGTGCTTAATCCGGTAGATGGCGTCCAAGCCCATGTATAATCCGGAACGCCCGGTCCACTAATCGAAATAGTTATTGGCATGCCTGCACAGGTGAGGACACTGTCAACAATGGGATTACATGCATCAGATGGTGGAACAGAGCCCGGATAGTTAAAATAATAAAGTCCTGCGAATGCTGCATCAAGCTCTCCCGGGGACATTACGATAGCAAATGAGAAAGTGTCAGAGGCACCCGGAAGTAAAGTAACTGTTTTGTGAGCCAGAGAAATTGCCTGATCAGCAAATGCGCTTGACCCCTCTGCATCCGTAAATCCGACACCATTCCAAATGTCTGAAGCATCTCTGTTGATAAATCCTCCATAAGTAACCCGAAAGTCCGGATCAACACCGCCCATTCCAACATACGATGCCCATGGTGCAGTTTGTGTGGCGGTAACCAATGATCTTGGACATGAAGCATCCCACTGATCTACAATTGTGTTCTGAGTCGAATATCCTCCACCGATGGTAACATTGTTGTCCGGGTCGAAGTTTCTGTAATAATATACATCCGTCATTGTAGCTCCGGTAGTATTTGTGATCGTCACTGTAGTCGTGTAATAAACTTCTGTGGTTAGCAACCTATACTTCACGTCTACATCCAATCCGACAACGCTACCTTCCCAGAAAACCGTAATACAATCACCATCCACACTGTAGGAAGTAATTGCACCTGGAGTTGTTGATGCGTTGAAATTACAATTGTTGTGATAATTAATTCCGGCAATTTCAAATCCGAATCCGTTTTCAGGAGATCCGGGAGTAAAGAAGTCGCCGTCGTAGTCAACCCAACCATCCGCCTGCGGATTGGCTACAAAACCAAAATAAACAGGAGAAGTAATCACCTGATTAGAACGGTTATTTGACCCTGCCAGGCTGGCGGCACCTTCGTGACCGAGTCCGTTTATTCCAATTTCGACGAAGGTGCCGATCATATAGGCATTCGTTCCGATTATTTGCCCAAATGCGCTAACAGAGAACAATACCGCCAGGCAAGTTATGGCTTTCGAGATTTTATTTAATGAGGTATTCATGAGATTTTGGTTAATAATTAATAAAGGTGGTGTAACTATTTTTTCATGTTTATAATCCGCAGAGAGAATCGATGTAATCATTCCACCATGTAATATCATGCGGAACCGGAGTGCGGTCCGTATGAACAGTGAGAATGACTCTCTGGATATCAAAATCTACTGTGTAAGTCAGTAGATTGTTTGATATATAGCCGAACTTGGCCCGCGCAGCTTCGTTTGTTGCAAATCCGAAGGGCGCTATATCAATTTTGTAGTGTTCCTGAATTGCTTGATCCGGATCTAATTGAACACAAAATTCATCGCTGCATGTTGCTGCAGGATATGAATCCGAATCTTGTGCAATTGATACCGAACATGCTATCAAAAAACAAATGCTGAGGTATAATTTTTTCATCTTTTCAGTTTTAAATCTTGAGGTGGTGATTGATTCTATTTATATTGCTCGCTCGCGTATATGCGCGCGACTAGTGTGCGTGAAAATACGACGACCTTAGCATAAAGCCTTAAAAATTAGACTGTTTTAATCAAGAATTCGACCGAGATATTTGAGCATTCGACGAAGTACTTTTTTAAGACGTTCAGGAAAAAAATTTCGATTAAAGTGCTTTTTTGGAGTACGAATGGGCCTATTTTTGTGCCGTAAGGCCTAATCTAAACAGCAAACGCAATTCAAAGGACCAACCCCCTTTAAAGAGAGGAATTGTGTCCGGTCTATCATCGTTTATATTGATTGGTCCCAGTTTCAGGCCCATTCGTCGATCATTTTCATAGATTCGGTACTTTCTAAGTGCAGAATGACCTGCTTTCATGTGGAAAACCAGATTTTTCGTCAAATAGATTTCATTAAAGAGCCAAAAGTTATTATCGGCCTTGTCGAGATATTGATTATTCTGAATTCGATAAGAGGCATTTGCACCAATAAATCTTAAGCCAAATCTGATCTTATTTTTTGCTCCGGGATTAATCGCATATTCGATATCAAGTGGAACTATAATTTTTAATCGTTGATCATTATTTATTTTCCAATCAAAGCCAAAAAGCGGAACGATCATCGGGCCAAAAAATTCACTGTTATAATAAGCCCCATATTTCCATGCAAAATTATCCGTCCGATTCTTGGAACTAATCATTAATCCGGCAAACTGGAAGGAAGTGGAATTGACCGTGCTAAAGTCCGCTAATGCGATTTTGGGAATAAACATAAACAGTGATTTGAACTTATCATTCCATTTTCGCTGGAAACCAATTTGCAGGTTTAAAGAATTCACGGTAAATCCGAGGTTTTCTGATATGAACCTCGACTGCTGGTATTCGCTTCCGATAATAATGGTGTTTTTATCGTTGATGACGAGTGGTAACTTCACATCGGCCGTAAACATGTGAAAATTGAATTTATCATTGTCCACCCCTTCAATTGCATTAGCCGGCGACAGGCGCCAGTACAGGTTCACCAGGTCTATGTGGTCTTGGGCATAGAGGTTAATAAATCCCAGAAAAAGCAAGAGAGTCGAGGTCTTTTTCACTTGAGACAAGATAGCCAATTTTGTTAAATAGTTGTTAAATAAAGAATGAGGCAACCTATTGGCATGGAAATGGTATTTACCTAAACTGAATTAGACTAAATAATTCATGGATTTTGGGTTAGAGGCCGCCTCCCGTCTTGTGCGGGGCGCGGTTTCTTTTTTGTGCTAAAGGTCCGTTATAATCTCTACTCTTACTTAAGAACTTTGGTGATTTTGAAGTAATCGCTGTCTTTGTGAGCGGCATTCTTCAAAGCTTCCCCCTGACTGATTGATTTTCGCGGAACATCATCTCGAAGAACATTGATAGAATCAGTCATGAAAATTAGAGGCTCTACATTTTCCGTCTCCAATTCATTTAATTGAGTGACAAAATCCAAAATTTTAGTTAAGTCATTTTTGATCCCTTCCTTTTCATTCCCGACAAATTCAAGACGGGCCAAATGTGCGATATGATCGACCAGGTCATCAGTAATCTCCATCAAAGTTTTTCAATATATTTTCCGTGCTTTTCAAGCAATGGTTTATTAATTACTTCAAAAGTTTGATTACGTAAACTTACTAAATCTTTCTTCTCTAATCCTCCGGTTGGAATTGGTTCGTGTATAATCACATTTGATATTCCCGGATGAGCTCTTGCGCTTAAAACAGGGTCGGTTCCGAATAACTTCCAATTATCCAAACAAGTAATCGGCAGGATCGGAACTCCCATATCGATGGCCATTTTAAAAGCTCCATTTTTAAATTGACCCATTTTTGGAGCAGTCAATGGAATTCCACCCTCAGGATATATGACAATAGACCATCCATTTTTAAGCTCTTTTTTCGCACGGATAATGGAGCGCATTGCTGAATGCCTTTTATCTCGGTTGACCGCTATGTCCAATTTTCGAAAGAAAATATTAATGACCGGCCACTTCAATAATTCGGATTTCCCCATAAATAGAAATCGGTTCTTGGGTAAAATCCCATAAAACGAAATTATATCGAGATAAGAAGAATGATTTGCACAGATTACAAAAGGCCCGCCTAATTTAGCGGGGGTGATCGTTTTCCTCAGATAAATAAAATCCAGAAACATGATGATCCTCGACGTGATCAATTTCAATTTCCAAACCTTGTTGAAATTCTTCTCATCGAGCAGGAGCACCCAAAATATTGGATACATAATTAACATTACCGCAAAAAATACAATTGCGAAATACAGCCGATAGGCAATTATCAATGGAAGTAAGAGAATTCTCACGGCATCAAATGTAGAAAATTCGGTCTAACATCATCCTAAATTGAAATTATAATCGGGTGAATGCAATTTCTTCAACATTAGTTTAGGAGCGTGTGGTTTTTGCCCGATTATGTTTCGGTCTAATATCTTCTTTCTATTTTTGGAATTCACGAAAAAAAAGATGGCTAGAATATTAACAGGAATTCAGAGTACGGGCGTTCCACATTTAGGAAATATTTTGGGTGCCATTGAACCGGCTATTGAAATGGCAAAGGATTCAGAAAATGACTCCTTTCTCTTCATTGCCGATCTTCATTCTTTGACTCAGATCAAAGACCCTGAAGAGTTAAGGAGAAATACATACAGTACCGCCGCTGCCTGGCTGGCATTTGGTTTGGATACGGATAAGACCGTATTTTATAGACAGAGTGATGTCACTGAAACAGCAGAGTTAACGTGGTATTTATCTTGTTTTTATCCCTTCCCACGTCTGACGTTGGCCCATTCTTTTAAAGACAAAGCCGATCGTCTTGAGGATGTGAATGCCGGTTTGTTTACGTATCCGATGCTGATGGCCGCGGACATTTTATTGTATGATGCCGACTTTGTTCCAGTAGGAAAAGATCAGGAACAGCATTTGGAAATGTGCAGGGATGTTGCAAGTCGATTCAATCATCAAATGGGTGAAACGTTTGTAATTCCAGAAGTGAAGTTGCGCGAGTCAACAATGATGATTCCCGGTACAGATGGTTCAAAAATGTCAAAATCCAAAAACAATATCCTTGATATTTTCTTGACCGAAAAAGCTTTGAAAAAACAGCTCAATGGAATTATTACGGATAGTTTGGATTTGGAAGAGCCGAAAGATCCGGATAATTGTAATGCTTTCGCGATCTATGCACTCTTGGCTAAAGAGGCCGACATTTCTGCTATGAGAGATAACTATATAGGCGGTGGCTGGGGTTATGGGCATACCAAGAATGCCATATTTGAACTGATTCTTGAAAGATTTGCGGAGGAGCGAAAAAGATTTGACCATTATATGGCTGACTGGAAAGAAATTGATACCGTTTTATTTGACGGTGCGGATAAGGCTAGATTAGTGGCAAAAGCGGTGATAAGCCGCGTGAGAGAAAAAACCGGGTTTTAGAACTGGATGTTGTGAATTTTACAATACCATTCAGGTGGATTTTTGGATGGTATTTCACATCCGCCTAACCATACCAAAGCCGAATCAGATTTATCAAACATTTCCTTTGAAGGATATCTCCAAATACGTGGAATCAAACTGTCTACATGACCTTTAGGGATGTTGTAGGAAATAAATGCCCGTTTTGGCTCGTTCTGTCGTCCTTTTACTGCCCCATAAAAAAGTTCAAATAACCCTGATAACTGACTGTCCGTCAGTCAGGTTATCATCTTTTTTTGGATTGTAAAAGGACAAGATAATTTCGCCAATTCCACTCAAATTATCCCCTACCCATCCCTTAGAGCAAATTACAGCAACCGGAAGCTCGCAAATAATTTTATCCTTTGACGAATCTTCATCCGAACTGGCTATAGCAGAGGCTCCAAAAATTACGAAGAGAAATAAAATATATAATATGAATCTCATGACCTTTTTGTTGTTAAGTACAGCTCAAGGAAGTTTTAGTTCGACGAAATAAGCAGGAGCATCATTCCGAATTTTTTAACCGTTGACAAACTATCTGGTCGATTTCTCCCCATCCTTCCTTTTAGACAATCGGTCGAAATCACAATGCCTTTAATTATCATTTTGACAGGAGTGAAGCACCGCGAGAAATTTGAATCCAGTCCGAAATGACATTTCTTTAAAACGTCCTCAGAAATATTTCGTTTTCAGACGTTTTTGATGCATTTTGCTCATATTTTGCCTTATTTATGCCATATTATTACTCGTTTTTGCAATTTTTAACTGATTTTTATCAATTTTGGCCGTGTTCAGAGTCAATTTGTAGGGTCAAAGTTCGAATTTAACAAATAAAGATCTGATTTTCTCAATTTTGACATGTCAAAAATTTGTCAAAAGTGGGAATAAATTGGTAAAAAAGACGCTTTTTGGCCAAAATAATCAAATAAATGCTAATAAATGAGCTGAAATTGAAAAAGTCAATTTCCTTTGATTTCCCATGCTTTTTGCTCGGTAAAAATGCCAAAATCCTTTTTTGAGAGGTATGTTGGTAGGCTAAGTGCTTCAGGAATTTTTAGAGAAGAGGTAGTTATTTTCGGTAAAATCATCTTCACTTTATCACCAATTTTCAGACGAAGCAGGAGCCGAAAATCTTCATTGCTAACATCCGGATTCCATCAATAATAGAGCGCACCATAATCTTTAAAACCAAGATCCAAACAATAAAACAGTTCCGGAACTTCTCTGCGATGAACACATTGATCAAAGAACCAATTATAGGGAACCTTGGTCTCCGTATTTAGCAGCTGCACAAAATCCTTTGTGCCAACAAAAGGGTTTTATATTCGATTGAAAAACGTTTTATAAACTCTATTAAAGTGACCATCCATTTAAAGAAAGTTTTAGTCTGACTCTGAAAAGGGGCTTTCACATTTATTTGGTAATTTCAAGCGGTGAAATTTTGCACATCTACAAAGCCCCTTCTTGTCTTATTGGGACTCTTAATTCTACAATCTTGTGGTACTATGAAATGGGATAATTTCAATAAACGAAAACACCTCAATTTAAAATCCAAAGAAGTTTACGATGAGAAGAAATTGACAGAAGAGGATGCTATTAATGAATCTTCTGAATCTTCACCCTCTTTTTTAACGACAGTAGATGATATAGCTGAGGAAGTTGAACAGCCAATTGAGGAGAACGAATCCATTAAAGAATCGAGCATAATGACTGAAAAATTAAAGTCTGACCCTGAATCTTATGACGGATTATCCATCGCGACTCATCTCGACGAAGAAGATCCTGATAAAGCAGCCAGGGCCAAAGCGGCTAAAATAAAGAGTCTTAAGAACGCCATGAAGAAGTCCAATAAATGGAATTGGATCAGTTTTGTTCCATACGCTTTATTGATCCTTGGAATCGGCATTTTGTTCTTCACTTTGACACTGACTAATCCTGTTGGAGAATTGCTCTATGTTCTTTCTATTTTTGCCGGTTTGTATTTAATTCTTGGCTTTGTGAGCAGTATTAAAGCCATCGCCTCGGCCAAAAAATTAAAGCGCGTATCGGAGGATGATGCAGACCGGGCGTTGGCAAAGAAGATGATCAATAAGTCGGTAGTGCTGCTCATTTTGTACATCCTGCTTCCGACTATGTTGACAAGCGGTCTATTCATTTTTGGCGCATAAATTATTATGGAATTTTAAAGCAATCATATTCCAAATAGTTTAGAATTATTTATATTTGCCACCCCTTATAAAAAAGGGAAATTCCTCCATAGCTCAGTTGGTTAGAGCATCTGATCCCGATTTATCGGGAAGGGTCCTGCAGAGTT
>CAZCAD010000108.1:0-719 GCA_964496525.1 uncultured Flavobacteriales bacterium
TTATACCGATTGGTATATTTGTCGTATATTAGTACCCCCTATGATTTCAAAAGCTCAGCAGACATCTGAATTCATTGTTCAGAAAGTTGCCCCAATTTTTAACATGAATGGCTATAATGGCACTTCCATGTCTGATATTACATCGGCAACGGGTTTATCTAAAGGTGCTATTTACGGTAATTTTAAGAATAAGGAAGAGTTGGCATTTTTCGCCTTTAAGTATAATGTTGACACAGTAGTTAATAAGATCAAAGAAGAATTGAGCCAAATCGAATCACCTTTAAAGCAGCTCCATGGATTAATTAATTTTTACAGAGCCTATGACTCACATACCCTGGAATGCGGAGGATGTCCAATTCTAAATATCGGCGTGGATGCGAATCATCAGAATCCTGATTTATTGAACCGAGTGCAGGAAATGATCATGAAACTACAGGGCTACATTACGAATATGATTACGTCAGGGATAGAGCAAAATGAGATTAAAGAAGTAGAACCGGAACTTTATGCGAAGCGTATTTTTTGTTTGATTGAAGGCGCGGTTTTTATGAGCTGTACGATGAAAGATCCGTCCTATGTTAAAGAGATGATGGATCATGTCGAGGAGATTGTTAGAAAAGAATTGGAACTCAGATCGGATTAAAAAAATTTAACCCCCAATATACCGATCGGTATATAACTAGAAATGAAAGCGCAATTATTCATCATCCGATTTTACT
>CAZCAD010000108.1:775-8688 GCA_964496525.1 uncultured Flavobacteriales bacterium
GGTTTCAAGCTGTTTCAGAAGGTCAGGACAAAGGAAATTCGACAACGTGAGCAGGATTTTTATACAGCCGTACGTCATTTCGAGATTCCTAATAATGGTGAAAGCTTGAGAGCGTATGAACTCGGACCTACTGAAGGCGAGCTTGTAATTTTGGTTCACGGATGGGAGTCGAACGCCGGTAGCATGTCTCAAATTGCGAGTAGACTTTCGGCAGATGGAAAAAGAGTTGTTTTATTTGATCTTCCCGGTCATGCCTTTTACAAATCCGATTCGACGAACTTGCTGGAGTGCAAAGACGCTTTACATAAAGTATTGAAATTTCTAAATCCTCAGGTGCCGGTGTCAATCGTTTCACATTCATTTGGATCCGCTGTCACTGCATTCTGCATAAGAGAAACTGACTATCGGCTTGACAAAATGGTTTTTCTAACAGGCCCGAACAAAGTGCAGAATATTTTTCAGGAGTTCAAAAGTATCGTCCAAATGGGAGATCGCGCTTACAAGAAAATGGTCGATATAACCGAAGAAATATTGGGCGAACCCATTTCAAATATCAGCATAGCCAATAATTTGAAAAATGGTAAGTATGAGGATTTACTGTTGATTCATGATAAACACGATAAAATTCTTCCCTATTCAAATTCAGAAGAGATCAGAGAAGTTGTGGAACGCTCAAGCCTGGAGACTTTTGAAAATGTTGGACATTATCGGATGCTATGGAACAAAGATATCATCGACCGTTGCTCTGAATTTTTAAACTAATCTTAAAAGCGTCATCCTGTCCGCCGGAGGCGACTTAGGATCTCTCAGTTTTTACCCGCAGGTTATTCAACAAAATACCCAATGGTGTATTAGCCCTTACTCTTGAGAAATGTTTAACCGTAGAGCGGAGAAAAACCTCGCCTTCGCAGGATATCCTCATCCTGCGTGAGTTTTGACGATTCCAAGATTTTCAAGTCAACGGTTCCGCAGGATGTGATATCCTGCAGTGCTTGAGAAGACACAGAGTGTCAGAGAAAAGCACTATTCCAAACGATATCCAATTGCATACTGTCCTTTCTTTATTCCCTTTGCCTTTATCTTTCCTTTTGTAGAATTCTTTGGACCCTCATGGCTCAGGATAAAATCGGGATGAATTGTCCACGCTTGATTATTAGCCGACCGATATAGCAGTACGAGATTCTGATTCGTTGCATTGGAATAGGTAAACAATTGAAAATCCAGAAAACCATCTCGATCCATCTGGCCGGAATAATGAAAATCGATTTCACCGTCCAGGTTTTCGAGATGCACGCCGTCGATATTCCAATACCTTTCTTTCGAAATTTGAATTTTTTCCGGAAGATTTGCCGCATCAGCTCCGACCCAGTTATGTTCTATTCTTATCAAGGCAGAATCTTTCACGTTCTTGGCATTAAAATTTACGTTCGCATATTTCCAATCGTAATTTCCTTTCTTACTTATCATTTCCATCTTTGCAGTAGTGGCATCACTAATGCGTTCGTCGAGATTAATTCCGACATATACCGGCTCAAACGGAACGTCAATACTAACTCTTACATCAGCCCCGGAAACCTCAATTTGCTCTTGGAAAACATCAAAGTCTTTGCTAATAAATGATAGGTTTAAAGGTACTTTTTGGAAGAGGCCGGTAGCTGCGCGACTTTTTTGATTTATTCTCACATCAACTTTAAAGGCCAGAGATGCCATTAGGGTGCTGGAATAACCCTCTACCGAAAAATGTGCACCACCGGGCTGTAAAATCCAATCGTCGAAAAACTGTCCGGCATTGGCTGAAAATTGGACCATGACATCTCTAAATTCTTCTGTCGAAATATTTCCGTTTCCGTATGAGCTTTGAATGTGTTTCAAACCTTTAAAGAATCTCTCATCGCCCATATACGATCGCAGCGTATGCATCACATCTGCTCCTTTTTTGTATGAATGAACACCATAAGTATAGTCAGCCGGAATCTTGTTTAAAGCGTAGTGACCTCCATCGTAGTAGTGCGCTTTTTGCAAAACCATGTAGTGATTCTTTCGCATCAATTCCATATAGGCAACTCTCCCATAGAGCGCTTCATAAAAGAGATATTCGCAATAAGAAGCCATCCCCTCGTTAATCCACATTTCTTCAGGAGAAGCACAAGTCACCCAATTTCCCCACCAATGATGCGAAAGCTCGTGCGCCATGAGATCTTCATGATCAAGGGAGCCGTCAGCGTCATCCTTTGGATAAGCAATCAAGGTAGCATGTTCCATGGCTCCGCCATCGAATGGAACTAATGCAAATCCAATCTTCTCCCAATTATAAGGACCGAATCGATCTTCAAATTCAGCCATCAAAGTTGTCAAGTTGCGAAAGGAAGATTTGAAATTGCTCATGTCCTGCGGTTGAGCGACCAGCCAAATTGGAATTTCACTTTGCTGCACTTCAGAGGAGTACATCTGTTCAAAATGTTTGTAGTTGCTCACATAAATAGCCGCCAGATAAGAGGGAATCTCTGTTTCCAATTTCCACTTGCTAAGGGATGTTTTTTTATCCAGATCCGTTTGAAAAGTTCGCGTTCCGACACAATAAGCCGTGAATCCTTTCTTTGTTAAAATGGAAAAGTCATAGGTGGCTCTTTCGCTAAAGTTATCAAAGCACGGATGCCAGCTTCGACCGTAGACATGAGGCTGATCCGTAAAGGCAACACCCATATTGAAATAATATCCATCAGTAAAATAAAATCCACCAAAACCCGACTGATCCAAGGCCGGTTTGCCATGATAATGAATCCGTACACTATCTACTTTGTTCCTTTCCAGCGTAATTGAAAAGTCAATTCGAATTTCATTTTCGTTCGCCTCGTATTTTGCTTCATCGCCATGAAAAATAACTGAATCTACCGTCAACTTCAATAAATCCAAATGCAATGAATTGATGTCCATCTCGGGACGAAATGTGATCATGCAATGTCCAAGTAATTCCTCATTCTCCGCCTCGGTAAAATCAAGATAGATGGAGTAATTCAAGATATTGACGGTATCACTTCGGTTTGCTTCATTGTTCTTGTAAGTCCAATGCTGAGAGCAGCGAAAATCCTCAAAAGGAAATTCATAGCTCGGCTGTGCCTGTACAAAACCGATCAATAGAAAGAAAGAAAAAACAAATCCGTTTTTCATAATGGCCTGCTGAGTTCAATAATGTTTATCGTCAATCTAACGATTGCATGTGTGAAAATGATTGCCAAAATCCCTAATTCATCAATAAAGAGTCTCCTTTCTTTGAAAATTAAATTTAAGAAAGCTAAAATACTGATGATACATAGAAACCCTGCAAGGATGTTGCCACGATATTCTGTTAGCTCCAGGCACATATAGGTCGCCGGAATCAAAACAATTGTGGTAATGTAAATCTTCTTTTTGTTATCGTAATCATTTGGAGAGAAAACATAGAAAAGAAAAACAGCCTGAACGATCAAATAAGCGACAAATCCATCTCGAGAAGGAATGGGGTAGGGAATCAATGAAATACCTGTTGTCACAGCGGCTGCGAGGGTAATCCATCTACAAACTTTATTTTGAATTTTGACAAGCCAAAGAAGGGCGAATACGGCTGAAATGCCAATAATTATCTGAAATATCATTAGTGATTATAACAACGGGATTTGTAGAGTAGTGAAAATTATTATTTTTTCTTTATGCAAGGCATTTTTGACCTGCCTGGCCGGCAGGCAGGTAGGCATAGCCGTAGCTATGGCTAGAGAGAATAACGAAGGATAAAGGGAAAAGAATTTTTTCGCCATACGAATTCAGTTGTTATAATCACATTTAAACTATGCCTTGAAGTTCGGATTAAACCAGACCAACAAAATACTGTCGGCAAAACTGCCATCAATGTTTCGAATTCGATTTTTGATTTCTCCTTCCCACACAAATCCCGCTTTCGCAAAAATATCCAGACGCGTTTTTTCTGTTCTGGATTCCACTTCAAGTCGCCAAACATCGGGCCGATTCTCAACGATATATTCTAAAATTGCTATTCCTAAGGCACGAGCTACTCCCTTTCCCTGGTATTCCGGTCGTACAATGATCGTCAAATCCGATAAGATATGATCGTAACTCTCAAGACCATTTTTAACAGCATGAATAACACCCAACAAGTCGCCGTCATCTGACTCAGCGACCAGTGAGACAATTTGATCCTTCGCTCGATTCAGTAAAGAAAAAATATAGGTTTCAGTGATTTCGTGAGTTCGACGAGTAATGGTTTCCATTTCACCTGAAACAGACCGATATATTTTCGCTACACGGATACGATCATGCTTGGTTGTCGTCCTAATGTTCACGTCAACAAGATAGTAATTATTATCGATCGATTAACTTGGAAAAGACGGACTGTCGAATCAATTATTAAGCGGTAAAACAAGAGCGAAATTTCCTTTACTTATTGAAAAAAAAGTCTTGTGAGCAAATTGCCTTGATTGATACTTTTGCACCTCTTGTTTGCTGTATTTCCGACAAGACACTATATATTTAATCTCTCAATAAAGTCGCATCTCCAATCGTATGGAAATACTTCGAACTGAAAATATTGTGAAGGAGTTTTCAGGGCATATGGCCTTGGACGGTATATCTATTTCTACTAAGCAAGGGGAGATCTTTGGATTGTTAGGGCCCAACGGCGCCGGTAAAACTACACTGATCAGGATTATTAATCAAATCATGGGACCCGACGAAGGTAAAGTTTACCTCAATGGGAGGGAAATCAAGAGAACTGATATTGGTCGAATAGGATATCTTCCTGAAGAGAGAGGACTATACAAGAAGATGAAGGTGAAGGAGCAGTGCATGTACTTCGCACGTTTAAAAGGCATGTCAAAGCAGGATGCGAAGACGAAATTGCAGCAATGGTTTGAAAAGTTTGAAATAACCTCCTGGTATGATAAAAAAGTAGAGGAGCTTTCAAAGGGAATGCAACAGAAAATTCAGTTCATTACAACGGTCATTCACGAACCTGAACTTTTGATTTTAGACGAACCATTTAGTGGATTCGATCCGATCAATACGGAACTGATAAAATCTGAAATCCTTCGTTTGAAAGATGAGGGCACTTCGATTATGCTGTCAACTCACAATATGAACTCAGTTGAAGAAATTTGCGATTCCATTGCCCTTATTGACAAAGCCAAAGTGATCGTCGAAGGTTCTCTGGCCGAAGTGAAAGAGAAATACAGAACGCATACCTATTCGGTTCGATTCAAGGGAATGATGTTTGGTTTTGCAAACGCACTTTTTGCCGGTTTTTCGCTCGAGCACAAAGAACAAATTGATGAAGACAGGGCCATCGCTCATGTAAAGTTGCTGAAAGGAAATAGTCTGAACGATTTATTGAAAACAGTCATGCCGATTGTAGAAATTGAGGCGGTGAATGAAGTTATCCCAACCATGACGGATATTTTTATACGGGCGGTGGAAGGAGATGTGGAGAGTGAGGATGAGAATGGGAGTGAGAGTGAGAGTGAGAATGAGAATGAGAATGGGAGTGAGAATGAAGAATCTTCAGAAGATGAGTAAGATCGGATTAGTCATACAGCGCGAATATTTAAACCGTGTTCGAAAAAGAACTTTCATTGTTCTGACGATTTTGGTTCCTGTATTGGTGGTAGGATTGATGTTTCTGGCTATGTGGTTAGGAATGGAAAAGGAAGAGACGATCAAAGTTTTAGTATCAGATCCATCTGACCTATGCGAAAGCGAAATTTTTATCGGGCAAGAAGAAAATGCACCGGCAACCTTTTATTTCTATCAAGACTTTATTGACTCTGCGGATTTTAGAGATCGAAAAGAATTTCAGGAATACGATGTTCTCATAGCCTTGAATCCAACTGTCATTACGAATAAAAAAATAGGCGGAATTTATCGAGAAGAACCAAGCAGAAACGCGACATCATACATTCGCAATAAACTGGAACTCAGGCTAGAGGAGTATTTTGCCTCGCATAAAGGAATACCGCTGGCAACCTATCGAGAAATCCGAACTCCTACAGATTTTCAATTAAAAAGTTTGGATGACTCGCCTGAGAATAGTAGGCGTGAGATTGCGCAGGGTATAGGGCTGGCATTTTCTGTTTTCATCTTTGTGTTCGTCCTGGTTTATTCGGCCCAGGTCATGCGATCCGTGATTGAAGAGAAAACGAGTCGTGTAGTCGAAATTATTGTTTCGTCCATCCAACCAAGGAAATTAATGCTGGGTAAAGTAGTTGCCGTCGGATTGGTTGGTTTGACACAATTTGTAATCTGGATTGGATTAATCGTTGTATTGATGTTTTTCATTCAGACATTTGTTTTTCCTGATATGGCTGACCCGGCGAATTGGGAAGGAATAGCGGCTCAAGGTAACGCAATGGGTGGAGGAATTCAGACCACGATGGACACGGCATCCGCCCAGAGTGAATTCGCTCAAGTGATTTATCATGATGTAAATTGGACCGTTTTAGTCGTCTTGTTTCTCGTGTATTTCATGGGAGGATTCCTCTTATATGGAAGTTTATTCGCGATGATAGGATCTGCCGTAGATTCCGAAACTGATACACAACAACTCATGTTGCCGGTGATGATGCCACTGATGTTCTCTTATTTAATATCCGTGATGATCATGGGTAATCCGGATGGCTCAACAGCTGTTTGGTTCTCCCACATACCATTCAGCTCACCCATAATTATGCTTCAGCGCGTAGCAGCCGGGACGGTTCCTTTTTGGGAGGTACTTGTTTCACTGGCAATTCTGGTTGGAACATTCTTGCTGACGATTTATCTGGCCGGAAAAATTTATCGGGTCGGTATTCTTATGTACGGGAAAAAATCGTCTTGGAAAGAGATTATCAAGTGGATGAGATACTAAATCTTCAGCATGAGAAAACGTGCCGCCATAATTGATCTTGGAACCAATACATTCAACCTATTGATATTGGACATTGAAGGAAGTAACCATCAGCGCATTTTCTCAAGGAAAGTTGGTGTTGCGCTTGGATTGGGCGGTATTAACGACGGACAAATTACCTTTGAGGCAAAGGCAAGAGCGATTAATACACTCACCGCATTCAAAGATAAATGTGATGAGATGCAGGTCGAGGAAATCCATTGTTTTGGAACCTCGGCGGTAAGATCGGCCCGTAATAAAGACGAATTCCTCAAAATGGTGAAAGATGACGTTGGTTTGACTATTCAGGTGGTGTCAGGGGATAAAGAAGCGGAATTGATTTATCTGGGTGTCAGCTCGGGATATACCTTTGATGAAAGCGGAATGATTATGGATATTGGCGGTGGGAGTACCGAATTTATTTGGTCCAATGCCGAGGGGATGGTAAAGTCCAGGAGTTTTGAAATTGGAGTTTCCCGGATATTTCAGCTATTCGACTTCTCTGATCCTTACTCACAAGAAGACATTCAAAAAATTGAATTTTATCTAAAAGAACAGACAACAGACTTCTTTGAAGATGTCAGTACAAATATCCTGATTGGTGCAAGTGGATCTTTTGAAACTTTTTACGAACTCGTTCATCAAAAACCTTTCCCTGATAAGGTATACGTTGAACTCAATCGAGCCGAAATCATGCTTGCCCTTGAAAAGATTATCACCTCTACCCAGAAAGAAAGGGACGTAAACGAATTCATAATTCCCATTCGAAAAAAAATGGCGCCAATATCGGCAATTAAGATTCGCTGGATAATCCGTAAATTGGATGTAAGTAAAATCGTTATTTCACCTTTCTCTTTGAAGGAAGGAGTCATACAATCAATCATTTAAAATGTTAGATACACTTTCAAACACATCGCGAATTTGGATTTTTCAATCAAACCGTCCCTTTAGCGAAGCTGAAGAAAATTTTATTAGTGAAAAATTCAAGGAGTTTATTCCGCTTTGG
>CAZCAD010000109.1:0-8685 GCA_964496525.1 uncultured Flavobacteriales bacterium
CTGTTGTGGTACATCCGTTAATATCGGTCACCGTTACATCATAAGTTCCTGCCGGCAAAGTAGAAATATCTTCTGTTGTTGCCCCGGTGCTCCATGCATACGTATATCCCGGCGAACCACCACCAACCGTGAGATCACAGCTGCCATCACTTAGCCCGAAACAGGAGATATTGTCACCCGATGGGAAAGTTGGAGCTGTCACTGATGAGGTCAGGGCCAGGGGTTCTGTCAACGTAATCATCGTAGTGCTTGTACATCCATTGGCATCAGTTACTGTTATACCATACGTTCCAGCCGGTAATCCGGAGATGTCTTCTGTCGTAGCACCTGTACCCCACAGATATGAATAAGCAACAGTTCCGCCACTGACGGTGAGATCAATGCTACCATCACTTAAACCGAAGCATGAGATGTTGTCACCGGAAGCGAAAGTTGGGGATGTTACTACTGAAGTAAGTGCAAGTGGTTCGGTGATCGTTATAGTTTCGGTTGTTGTACATCCATTGATGTCGGTAGCCGTTACATCGTAGGTTCCGGCACCAAGAGATGTAAGATCCTCAGTTGTTGCAGTGGTGTTCCATAAAAATGAATATCCCGGTGATCCACCAACCACAGTAAGGTCGATGCCTCCATCTGTAAGACCGAAACAAGTAACGTTTACCGAACTCAGTGAAGAAGTAAAGATCGGAGGTTCTGTCAATGTAATGGTCTCTGTTGTGGTACATCCGTTAATATCGGTCACCGTTACATCATAAGTTCCTGCCGGAAGCGTGGAAATATCTTCAGTCGTTGCTGTAGTATTCCAAAGGAATGAATATCCGGGTGATCCTCCTCCAACGGTCAGATCGATGCTGCCGTCACTCAGTCCAAAACAGGAAATATTATCACCCGAAGGAAAGGTTGGAGCCGCTACTGCTGAGGTCAGAGCGGGAGGCTCTGTCAGCGTAATGGTTTCTGTTGTAGTACATCCGTTAATATCGGTCACCGTCACATCGTAAGTCCCGGCTGGTAATCCCGACAGATCTTCGCTTGTTGCGCCAGTGCTCCATGCATACGTATATCCCGGTGATCCACCTCCAACCGTGAGATCGCAGCTACCATCACTAAGTCCGAAACAGGAGATATTGTCACCCGATGCAAAGGTTGGAGCCGTTACGCCTGAAGTCAACAAAGGAGGTTCAGTGAGAGTTACAGTCTGGCTGATTGTGCATCCACTGGCATCAGTAGCAGTTACATCATAAGTACCTGCCGGAAGCCCGGAAAGATCTTCGGTGGTAGCTCCGGTGTTCCACAAGAATGTATAGCCGGGAAGTCCTCCGCCTACCGTGAGATCGATACTACCATCACTAATTCCAAAACAATTAATATTTACTGAAGTAAAAGCAATCGTAAGTGCCGGTGGTTCGGCAATAATTACGGTAATGGTCGTATCACAGTCCTCATCGTCCTCAATATCGATGTCATAAGTTCCGGCGCACAATCCTGTAGCCGAAGAACTGCTGGAGACGTTTGGAGACCAGTCATAATCATATGGAGCCGTGCCTCCGGTAGTGGTAAAAACAATCGAGGCGTCGCAGGAGTTGTTACA
Source organism: uncultured Flavobacteriales bacterium (assembly GCA_964496525.1). GTDB lineage: Bacteria > Bacteroidota > Bacteroidia > Flavobacteriales_D > Crocinitomicaceae > JAKSBJ01. The sequence continues at coordinate 1,589 of CAZCAD010000109.1, forward strand.
TGATTGAGGAGTGGCTGTAAATGTTGGCAGTAATGGAGGAGGTGCTACAATTATCACAGTCACGGTCACGGCGCATCCATTTGCATCAGTGAACTCGACAACATACTCCCCTGCACAGCCGTCATGAATTTTCCAAAGGTCAGAACCAGCCCAAAAGTAGTCGCAACCAACACAGAGCGGAGTGGACGAGATAACAGTTGCAGAGTACGGGTCGAAGCCGCCCGCAATATCATAGTGAACATCTCCTTCGCAATCACCGCTGCATTCAAGCAATTCGTTCTTTGTTAGTGTCACGGTTAGTTCAGGAGGTTCGGTAAGTGTGATCGTCGTAATTGAAGTACAGCCATTTGCGTCGGTAACAGTCACATCATAGGTTCCAACCGGTAATCCGGATAGATCTTCGATTGTTGCCCCGGTGCTCCATGCGTACGTATATCCCGGTGATCCTCCACCGACAGTGAGATCAATGCTACCATCGCTCAATCCAAAGCAGGAAATGTTGTCCCCCGATGTAAAAGTCGGAGACGTTACTCCTGAAGTGAGGACGGGTGGTTCCGTGATTATCGCTGTAAGAGAATCAACACAATTATTGGCATCAGTAACAATAAGCTGATATGTGCCGACCGTTAGGCCCGATATATTCTCAGAAGTTGCGCCGTTACTCCATGAGAAACTTAAGGGTGGTGCGCCTCCGATTGGGACCAAATCAATTACCCCGGTAGCATTGCCGAAACAGTCTACATCAGTAATAATGGTATCAAGTGCAGTAGAAAAACCCGGTAATAGAATTAATACTGTGTCCTGATCCAGTGGACAGCTTCCATTATTGGTCGTCGTTAGTATAAGTTCAACGAAGCCGGCTGCAATGTCGGCAGCCGATGGTACGTAGGTCCCGGTTAAATCGGTACTGTCCACACTGAAAGTTCCGCTGCCACCGGACCAAACACCTGTCGAAGTTCCGGTAACCGAGCCACCCAATGGAATTGTCGGTATCGGTGATTGACAAATAATGATGTCGCTGCCGGCATCGGCACTAATGGGGCTGGCAAATTCTGCCACAACAACTGTATCAGTTGCGACAGTACAGTTTGTGATATCAGTCAATTGCAGAATATAAGTCCCCCCACTGGTCACAAATATTGATGAGCTCGTCTCTCCCGTACTCCATGAATAACTATATGGCCCTGCACCACCTACCGGGTTCCCGAACAGTTCAACACTTGTACCACCGAAACAAATAGTGGGATCCGTTGGTGTAATGAAAACGAAAAGTGCAGGCACCACTTCAACGTTAATAGTATCACAGAAGGTTATGGTAGAACACATTCCTATTATGTCTCCGCATACCTCATAATCCATAGAAGTAGGAGCTCCGGGAGTAAGAGTGATGATAACGGTATCACAACCTGAAGTGCAATCCAAATATGAATTATAATCTCCCGGTAGTCCCGGAGCTACTGAATTCCATGTAATCGTGGACTCAACTAATCCCGTTACCTCTAATGTGTCAATACAATCATCGGTTAAAATAACATCCACATTGACCTCAGGAAAAGGGATTGACTCGATTGAAAAACAATTCAAATTATTGCCGGGCTTACAAAATGTGACAATAAACGGACCGGTCCCCGTCAAACACAGTGGATCACCTACAGACGTTAAGGGGCCACAATCAACTTGGTAGAACAAAGCTCCACTTGGAACTGCACCGCATCCGCTGGGAATACTGAATACAATTCCCTCGGCGTCGGGTGATAATGTTAATGCAAATTGAACGCAATTATCGTCCGTGCCACAGCAGTCTCCATCTTTTCCAATGGGAACACTTATCCAGGTTGAGTCAGCGTTTGAGGACAAATCAACAATGAAAGTGGGGGTACCATCGACACAATTCAAGGTGTCAGCGGTTGTTGTAACCGTCCCTTGCGAGTATACAGCCACAGCCGACAGCACAAATGAGGCCATCAAAAGCAGACTTCTAAAAATTCTGAACTTCGCGCAGTTCATGGTAAAATAATTTTTAAACAAATATTTTACCTTCCTCCTTCTTCTTAAACCCTTCTTGTCGGGTTTTTGTAAATCAATTGTAGGTTGTTGTACTACTATTAATTGGTTTTAAATTAGGATTCCGGTAGTTAACAGGTATTCCATAGTACATATAAGCATTAGAAAATATATGAAAAAAAACGGTAATAGAAAATAGTTTTAGACGAAGCTATAAGCATCCTCGACCAAGAAATGTCGGGAAATTTCCAATTCGACGAAATAATTGGAAAACATTAGCTATCAAACACACTCTGCGCGTAGATGTGCCAAATTCATTTTTTTATCTCTCAAAATGTAAAAGAAGCCCGGTTTTACCCGAGCTCCCTCCTTCGCAAGAAAACTTCCCAGATCCTATGTACTATTCCCGGGAAGACCGAAGACCAGTTTTGATTTACACACTGAATTCTATAAAATTCAGTCGGGATTCTAAATCGTTTAGTCTAATAGACATTATAACAACTGGATTCGCATGGCGAAAAAACTCTTTTTTCATTAACCTTCGTTATTTCCTGTAACCGTAGCTATGGCTATGCTTTTCAGAAATGCCTTGGTTAATAAAAAAATAGTGATTTTCGCTTCTCATACAAATTCAGTTGTTATAATGTCTAATGAAAGTTGGTTTAAGAAAGGGTTTTACATTCACCAACTCTAAATAATTTATATAAAATTGGCGGTTAAAAAAAATATAATCGACCAAACCGCTAGATTATTCGATTAATTATGCGAGCATAATAAAAAGGCTGAATTAATTATCGACCAATTCCCTAAAATTGTCGATCTAAGCTGTTTTGTGAGTTCAAGCAATAATTGTCCTTATCTTGTAACAGATATTGAACTTAGTACATTTCCTTAAGCTTAAGGCAGTCTATCATTGTGATCGAAATCCTTATCTCATCTCCGCAACTTTTAATTCTTTCTCCGCCTTCCGCGTGTCGCCATAGCTTTAGCGGAGGCACAAGGCGGACAAATTGAGGAAAGCCCGAAACCTTAATCTGAGATTAGAAAGATACGACCCAATAAGATTTAGGCTCGATATTTTATGTTCAACAAGGTGATTCGTTGGAGCCGGAAATGCTTAGGGTCTGTTATAAAACAACCGATACATTTTGACTTGTTCTTTTGCGTACTAATTTCGCCTGCCTGCCGGACAGGCTGGTTAAAAATACTCGCCATAGCTATGCTATGCCTGCGTTTTTTGCCTCATTATTACACAAAATAATTGCGCCAATTCTTTACAGCTTAATTTTATAACAGGCCCTTAATTGGTGGCTTCAATTCTTCGAGAGCAATTAATTATCCAAACTCCATTCTGCCTTCTTCCTCATCCGGAATATATTCATCCAGACCTTCTTCAAAATTGTCCGGAACAGAATTTGCCTCATAAAAATTGTCAATGACTAAATAATTGACACCCTCCCATTCATAGAAATATCCTTCGGTATGTCTTCCTTTATAAGGGAAGCCAATTCGTTTGGGATTACCATTATTGAGCATTTCCTTTACACCGCTTTTCAACTCACCGGTCAATTCTGAGAACTTGATGACTACTTGTTTCATGGATGGGGCTTTTTGTATTAGTATTGTCAATTTACAAAATTTTCCTGTCGAATTAAAAACCTTTTTGACTCAATTTTTAACATTCCATTGAAAATAAGTATAACATTCCATTGAAAATAGCTATTTGAAAAAGAGAAAACATATAAGAAAGCGCCTCTAAAAATGTCAGAGGCGCTTTTTATTTACGGACTAATAAATTGAAAAGCCCCCTAAGATTAGGAACCCAGTTGGCATAGGCTATTTCAATATTGTCACATGACCTTCGTGGTAATATCTTCGGTCATTGTTGAGGTCACCAAATTCAATTCTCCAAATATAGGTTCCGTCATTTGTAAGTCCTCTATTTCCGTAATCTCCTTGCCATCCAATGGAAGCGTCGTAAGTTTCGAATACTATTTCGCCCCAGCGATTAAAGATCATCATGTGAAAATCGTAAGGATCGAATCCCGAGTAGAAAACCGGTTGAAAAGTATCGTTGTACTGATCACCATCAGGTGTAAATGTATTTGGGATATAGAAAATCAAGTGATCATCTACACGAATTATTTTTGTAATCTGATCACTACAGATATCATTTGTTACTGTTAAGGTTACGGTATAATCTCCATAGGCCCCGTAAGAATGAGTTGGATTCGAAAAACCTCCGGTGCTTCCGTCACCAAATTCCCAGTAGTACTCCATGGCATTGGTCGACATGTCCGTGAATTGGACTTCATTTCCTTGCAGACCGTTATATACTTCGTAATCAAAGTTTGCATTTACAATAATATATGTCACGTCAGTAGTTTGAAAAAATGAACATCCATCCAAAGTTACCTCAACTGTGTATTCACCATCAGTCGTGACACTGTAAGTAGAATTTGTTGATCCGTCCTGCCACTGATAAGTAGCTCCAGGTGTTGTTGCGCTAAGAAGGATCTCATCGTCATTGCAAACAAGGATATCGGTAAATTCAAAGTCGATTGCAGTCACTCCGATATTCGCAGAAAGGTTAAAGAGGCACGCCCCGATAGTAATATCGACCGAATAAGTACCGGCATCTGTCACCGGGTAAGTTGGAGATGTAGAACCATCTTGCCATAAGTAGGTAGAGGGTCCACCTTGCGTTGCGTCAAGAACAATAAAATCCCCATCGCAAATCGTCGCGTCTCCAAATGTCGGCACTACGTCAATCACATTCACGTTTAATGATTGTGTATAAATACAGTTGGCCATGATCACATCAACGGAATAAAAACCAGCATCACTGACATTATAAATCGGAGTTGTAGTACCATCCTGCCATAAATAAGTCGCTCCGGCAGTTGTTGCATCAAGAACCAAAATATCTCCCTGGCAAATATCAGTATCGGTAAAACTGAATGTTATTCCACTATAGTCAACAATAGAGGTTTCTGTAAAGAAGCATCCTCCATTCGTAATATCAACTGTGTAAGTTCCGGTCGTCGTCACATTGAAAGTTGAAGCAGTTGTCCCGTCCTGCCATAAATAAGTCGCTCCGGCAGTTGTCGCATCCAGGATCATGATCTCTCCATCGCAAAGAGTTGTATCATTAAAACTAATTGGGTTGGTAATCAAGGTAACATTTGTATTATCACTCAATGTACAGCCCCCTATAATCACATCCACCGAATAAGTCCCATCCGTTGAAATGTCAAGAGTCGCTCCGGAGCTTCCGTCAGACCATAAATAAGTAGCTCCGGCGGTTGTTGCGTCCAGCGTTAACAAAACTCCATCACATCCTGATGTATCATCTGGAAATAAATCGAAAACAGGATTAAAGTCAGCCTGAAGAACCATGGAGAGCATAACTACTCTATTTTGAAATCCCGAAGCTGTAACCGTTGGCACAATCGGACATGGCATTTCATACGATTGTTCGGCTGCAGCATAAGTGTGGGTTCCACCATTGTCATCAAAGATTTCTACAAAACCAGCATCGAATGTGTAGGTCGTGTTCTGACCGCTACTTATTCCCGTGAGCAGTAAATCATTAATATCTCCGGTTATGGAAGGACCGGTTATATCAAAGGTTGATGATGCCGTAGCAGTTTCGATTGCACCGATCGGATTTATTTGATCGACACCTTCATATATGTAATTGCTGAGTGTTTAATGGCCCTCAAATCTGTTCCCGTGGAGTATGTAACTACAAAATCAGATCCGCTTGAGGCCACAATGTCAGTTTCTAAGATGTACCATATTTCAACTTCAGCCCAGCAGTTGGTGGTGTAGAATTCTATTTCGGCACCGAAAGTCATCGGGATACCTCCAAAACTAACCGTGACGATATCATTACCCGCAATATCATATTCATTGCCGGCCATAAATATCAGGCACCTGTCTGTTCCTGCTCCTACGGTATAAGTTAAATTTGGATTCGCGTAATTGGCCTCGGCATAAGCGGTACTTACTTGCGTGACCTGGGCCTGGCTATGCGAGCCCCAGAGAAGGTTGGCAAAGATGGTCGCTATAAGTACTTTTTTCATGGTTAAGAATTTTCAGGATTTCGACGAATCCGCCTCAGGCGAAGAGAAACAGGCATCGAACTCAATTAATATTACGACGAAAGTGATTAAAAGGAGGCGTGTTTGTTCGATTTTAAACAGTCTTGTTGGTTATTGTATAAATTGAAGCTTAAGAGGCCGCTGATCAATGAGTTACAGTCTCTTATAATCTATAGATTTGGTAGAATAAATTGATTTTTAGGCCCTTCAGGCTGTTTTTCTATCCTCAATACCTAAGTCGTGCCTGGTGTAAAAAAAAAGAACCTGGTTTTTACTGAATCAGCAATTTATTGCTGATTATTTAAATCGCAAGGATTTTAACTTTTCCGAATCCCAATAGTCATAAATTAAGCTATCCTGGTCCAAAAAATGGATAAAGCGAGTATCACCTGAAATGTTATTTGAATAGTCGTTGGGTAATTCAAAATCAATCATACTTTCCCAAGTTGCGATATCCTTATCTCCATCGGAATCAATATCGAGAAACCACGACTTCATTGTTGATTCGTAAGTTGTTTCCATATAATCGTAATGGGCAATCTCCCGATTAAAGATGATCCTTTCTTTTTGTTCAGAATATACCGTTATATAAATTGCCTGACTAATGGTCGACCCATAAATAAATCCACATACTTTATCGTTCATATTAATATGGCCTAAAGCATAAGCAGGAGGATTCTGCCTGAAAAGTCCAATTTTCCTGAAATCGGAACTTAAAATCTTCCTTCCCTTCCATTTTATCTCCTGGTCACTAATTGAGAGCGGATCGACATCGAGGAATGAATCACAATCTATTTTTAAGGTATCGGTTGTCAAATCCTTAAACAGCGCCTTGAATTCGTAATAGGCTGAAGGTCGTTGCATGAATGAAGAGAGAAACAGTAAACATGAAAATAATATTAAAGAGATGAGAACTTTCATTCTGTTTCAATATACACCGAATTCGACCTCCTGTTCAAAAAATCCCTGTTTTAACAAGCTCCGTCA
>CAZCAD010000110.1:0-8523 GCA_964496525.1 uncultured Flavobacteriales bacterium
CTACGACGGAGGCTTAAATGTCATTCATCCGGAAGACGGAAGGGTTGATTTACCTGCGCTCGAAGAACTTCAAGACAAAGTTATTCTCAACCTTTTTGTGTCGGCAAATAACGAGCTATGGATAGGAACAATGAACTATGGCGTTTATGTGTATTCTCAAAAAGACCAAACTCTTCGACGTTTTCATTCTGAAAATGGCCTTGCCAATAATCATGTAAAAGTAATCGCGGCGGATTATTGGGAAAATGTTTGGCTCGGAACAAGTGGAGGTGGAATCTCCATATTTCAGAACAGTCCGTTTATCAAATATTCAACCGCCACAGGTCTCAATTCGGATTACATTTTTTCGGTTCTATTCGATCGAACAAACAACCTCTGGGTTGGAACGGAAGCAACAGGGGTGCTAAGAATTAATGACACTTCAACCGTTCTTTTCGATGAAGAATTTGGTTTTCACTCTTCAAAAGTAAAAGCAATTTTTCAGGATAATGAAGGCGACATTTGGTTTGGGACGGAAGGAGAAGGATTGGGAATATTCCTGGCATCCGACAATAAGGATACGGTTTACAGCATAAAGGGTCAATTCGGCTTGCTGCCCAACTGGATCAAGTGCTTTGCCCAGGAAAAAGGAAAGTCAAGGACCATTTATTTAGGAACCAGCGATGCTGGAATTTATCGAATTACCAAGGGACGGGATTTCCCCTTATCCATGCGATTTTCTAAGATTTCGGTGAACGGAGAGTCACCGGATAAAATCGTCGATTTGAAATTCATCGATGGACGCTTGTGGTATACTTGTGGTCCGGGACGTAATGATTACGGCTACATAGAAGGCAAGAGCGTCAATAATTTTACAGCCGATGCTTCATTTCGAAATATTGTTGGAACGGATGGAAATTATTGGGTAGGATCAATTGACAACGGTATTTTCAATTTTCAAATGGAGGGGGACTCCATGATGGCGAAAAAATGGATCACGGCGCCTGAACATATCAGCTCTAACAATATCTATCAATTGGTATTGCAGGACTATGAACTCTGGGTAGGAACGGAAAAGGGATTGGACCGACTGTATTTGGATTCTTTATACCGAATTGAGCGAACCGAACACTATGGATATGAGGAGGGCTTTGAAGGTGTTGAGGCAAACATCAACGCCAATTACAGGGATAAAGATGGAAATCTGTGGTTTGGTACCGTTGAGGGCTTGTACAAATATCAGGGAGGAGCCGTTAATAAATCTCAGCGAAAGGCTCCGCTGCTTTGGATAGCGGATTTTCAGATTTCCTACGAATCAATTGAAGAAACGGAATACAGAGATTTTTACGAGAATGGAGAAATGATCAAGGAACTACTACTACCTTATGATAAAAACAACATCTCCTTTAGTTTCAAAGCCATCCATTTTACCTATTCGAATGACATCCGGTATCGCTGGCAACTTTCGCATGTTGACCAGGACTGGACCCCTTCGAAAAAAACTACCGAGGCAAACTATTCCAACCTCCCACCGGGTAAATACACCTTTAAAATTAAAGCGGCGATAGATGATAAATGGGACGAGGTTGAACCACTGGAACTAAAATTCGAAATCGATGAACCATATTGGGAAAAATTCTGGTTTAAGGCGGGATATTATGGACTGGGCTCATTCATTATTTTGTTGGTTGTACTGATAATTTTATTGAGGATTCGAAGAAAAAATAAAGTGATCCGCGAAAAATTAGAGATGGAAAAGAACCTGATTGAATTGGAGCAAAAGGCCCTTCGTTTACAAATGAATCCCCATTTCATTTTTAATGCACTTAACTCCATTCACAATTTGATTATTCTAAATGACCCTGATAAAGCACGCTATGCTCTTTCAAAGTTTTCTAAATTGATGAGGCGAGTTTTAGAAAATTCCCGATCGAAGTTTATTTCGATTGATGATGAGATTGAAACATTGGAAAATTACGTTCAGCTCGAAAAATTGACCACGAACATCCAGCTTGAAATTGAATTCAATGTTGATGAGAATTTAGACACCCACGAAGAACTACTTCCTCCTTTAATGATTCAACCCTTTATTGAAAACGCCATCATTCATGGTCTTCGGGAGCTCGATCGCCCGGGTGAAATCAAAGTTGGGTTTAAATTATTGCATGAACATTTATTGGAATGTTCCATAGCCGACAACGGGCGCGGTAGAAAAAAAGCCTCCGAAATAAATGCACAGAAAGAGAATTATCATAAGTCTACCGCCTTAACTGTGACACAAGAGCGTCTGTCTAACCTAAATGATGATCACTCCTTTGTGCCATTTGAAATTATTGACCTTAAAAGTAAGCTCGGCGACCCCGAAGGAACGCAGGTTGTTTTTAGATTGCAGATATGACAGCTTAAAATCTTCTAACTTTAGCTCATGCTCAAGGGATTCTCACAAGCTGCCCGCGACTACGGCAAAGCAATGCGCCTGTTTGGCGAATTGGGTTTATGGAAGTTCACCTTGATTCCGATCTTAATTGGGCTTTTAGTTGGAGCCGGTATAATTGTAATGAGCTATGCTTTGTCAGATAATATCGGTGATTACATAGCTCAAATATGGCCCTGGGATTGGGGATCTCAAACGTTTGCTTCTTTGAGTCATTTCCTTGGAGGTGCTATTGCCTTAGTACTTGGAATTATCATATTTAAACATGCGGTGATGGCCTTTTCAGCACCTTTCATGGCTCCAATTTCTGAGAAAATAGAAATCCATATCACGGGAAGAGAGCCCATAAAAAATAATGCGAAAACCTTTGCCTCGCTTTTGTCTCGTGGCATCCGAATTAGTTTTCGAAATCTGGTTTTGGAATTACTGATTACTCTCCCACTCTTAATTCTGAGTTTAATCCCATTGCTAAATCTGATCACGGGATTTTTAATCCTTTACACCCAGGCCTACTTCGCCGGTTTTGGAAATATGGATTATACCCTGGAGCGCCATCGAAGCTACAAGGGAGCGATTGAATTCGTTAAAAATAACAAAGGTACAGCGGCTGGAAATGGCTTTGTCTTTATTCTGTTCTTGGCAATTCCTTTGGTTGGCATTTGCATCGCCCTGCCATTTTCATGCGCTGCCGCGACCATCTCTACAGTAGATAAGTTGGAAATAAAATCGGCTTAGCGCTGGAGCCATTGTAAAAACCCGCCGAAGCTTCAACGAAGGAAGGTCGAAACTCTCCGCCTCAGTGGAAGCGACTGTCGACACAGCGACCGAGGCGAAGCCGAGGAAGCGCCAAATCCAAAATCCCAATATTCTCTGCGAACTTTGCTTCCCTGCCTGCCGGTTTACCTGCCGAAGGTTTACGTGCCGAAGGCATGCATTGCAGGCAGGTCCGCGAGCTTTGCGTGAAATAAAAATTCCCAAATTCAAAAATTCAACAATTCAACAATTCAAAAATTCATCAATTCAAAAATTCAAGAATCAGTCAACAATCTCAAGTCTTGCGAATTTCAGAAGCAACTGCTTATTCCCGTTACCAGGAAAAAAAACCGTCGCTTTTACCGGTGGGTCTCCTTCCAAACCAACAACCTTACCCTTACCAAACCGCTCATGAACCACATTATTTCCTACTTTCAAATCAAGCAGATCGGCCTGAACACCTGTTTTTGGCTTCATGTCAGTCGTCACTTTCTTCAAAGTTCGTTGCTTTGTTGAAAAAATACTTTTGGACGAATTACCACTGCGGCGTTCAAGATTTATTTGATTCAGTGACTGCCCTGCCCCTTTCATGGGATAGGCCATATCCAAAAACTCCGGATCTATCTCTTCAATGAACCGACTGGGTTCGCTAGTAATAACATTTCCCCAGCGATATCGACTGGTTGCGAAGGTGAGTATCGCTCGTCTCTCCGATCTCGTTAAAGCAACATAAAACAAACGTCGCTCCTCTTCCAATTCAGATCTGGAATCAAGCGACATTTGAGACGGAAATAAGTTCTCCTCCAGTCCAACGACAAATACATACGGAAATTCCAACCCTTTTGAAGAGTGGATTGTCATTAATGTGATTTTATCTTTATCCTCTTCCTTTTCATCATCGGCATCCGTCAAAAGCGCGACGTCCATCAAAAAGTCGCTCAAAAAGGCAATCTCCTCTCCTTCCGTATTTTCGGTAAATTCTTTAATCCCGGCAAGAAGCGCCTGAATATTTTCGTGTCGCGCAACTCCTTCCGGACTTTTATCATCGTAGAGTTCTTTCAAAATCCCCGAACTCTTTGCAATCGTTTGCGCCAATTCAAAGCCATCCACTTTTTCCATTTGAACCTGGTAGCTCTGAATTGAAATGACAAAGGCGTTAATTTTATTCATCGTTCCGGAAGGAAGATTTGCCGGATATTTTGCAGAATCGGTAATTACGTCCCACATACTTACACTGTAATGATCCGCCGCAACAATGACCTTTTCAATTGACGTTTTGCCAATTCCTCTTTTCGGATAATTGATGATTCGCTTGAGAGCCTCCTCATCTTTTGGATTAACTGTCAACCGAAAATAGGCAAGCAAATCTTTGATTTCTTTCCGCTGATAAAAAGAAAGTCCGCCATAGATCTTGTAAGGCAGATTCAATTTTCTTAGAGCTTCTTCAAATGATCTTGATTGTGCATTTGTTCGATACAAGATGGCAAAATCCGAATTGTCGGATTGTTCATTGACTTTGATTTCATAGATGAGATTCGATACCACTTTTCCTTCTTCATTGTCTGTTAAAGTTCGAATCACTTTTATTTTACTTCCTTCATCATTATTGGTCCAAACCGTCTTCTGTATTTGATCCTTATTTTTCGCGATCACAGAGTTTGCCGCATTTACAATCGTCTTGGTACTTCTATAATTCTGTTCCAGTTTAAAGACTTTGTGTTCAGGATAATCATTCTTAAAGTTTAAGATATTCTCAATATTTGCTCCCCTAAATGAATAGATACTCTGGGCATCATCTCCAACCACGCAAACATTGGTGAAAACGGCCGCCAGTTTTTTAATGATAATGTACTGTGAGTAATTTGTATCCTGATACTCATCAACGAGTATGTATCGGAACCGATGCTGATAAAAATGTAAAACATCAGGATGATCTCGGAAGAGAATATTGGTCTTAAACAGCAAATCGTCAAAATCCATCGCCCCCGCCATGAAACACCTCTTCTCATAAGCTTTGTAAATCTCGAATAGCCGCGGCTTTCCGCTCATTTTATCTTCGACGACAATGTCTGAATTTGCTTCGTATGACGCCGCAGAGATCAAATTGTTCTTAGCTGAAGATATTCGACCGTGTACGAGTCCCGCTTTATAAGTTTTTTCCTCCAATTTTAGCTCCTTGACAATTGTTTTGAGCAACGAACGAGAATCTTGCGTATCGTAGATTGTAAAATTCGATGGAAATCCTAGCTTATCTGAGTGATGACGCAAGATTCGAGCAAAAACCGAGTGAAAAGTACCCATACTCACATTTTTGGCTTCTCCGTCTCCAATTAACTCGGCAATTCTTGATTTCATCTCGCGCGCCGCCTTGTTTGTAAAGGTCAATGCCAGTATGTTGAATGGATCAATACCTGTATCGATTAAGTGAGCGATTCGATAGGTCAAAACTCGGGTTTTTCCTGAACCCGCTCCCGCAATTACCATGGATGCCCCCTCTGTATGTCGCACGGCTTCTAGTTGTTGAGGGTTTAAGCTATCCAAATAAGTCATGTCGCTAAAATAGGTAAAATACGCTCGATTTTGACCCCCTTTAACTAAAAATTTAAGACGATTTTTATCGACGGAAAAGTGGCCTTCAACACCCCAAAAACAGTACAAAGCAGAAAAAATTAATGGGGTGCTGAAAAAAGTCGAAAATATTTCTCAAAAAATTGGCAAATCGAAAAAACTTGATACCTTTGCACTCCGAATTTTCGCGAATTCGGGTGTAATATATATGTACAACATTAGATAAATATTAAGGATGCCAACGATTCAACAGCTAGTTCGAAAAGGAAGAAAAGCTCAGGTGAAAAAATCAAAATCTGCCGCTTTGGATTCTTGTCCACAAAGACGAGGTGTTTGTGTACGTGTTTACACGACAACTCCTAAGAAGCCAAACTCCGCCATGCGTAAAGTGGCAAGGGTAAGATTGACCAATGGAAAAGAGGTGAACGCATACATAGGTGGCGAAGGTCACAACTTACAGGAACACTCCATTGTTCTTGTGAGGGGAGGAAGGGTTAAAGATTTACCCGGAGTTAGGTATCATATCGTAAGAGGAGCACTTGATACAGCAGGTGTTGAAGGAAGATTGCAAAGGAGATCCAAATATGGTGCTAAACGTCCGAAGAAATAAAGTCAAGGAAGCATGAGAAGAAGACAAGCAAAAAAACACATCATTCTACCTGATCCGAAGTACAAGGATATTTTGGTAACCAAATTCGTGAACAATTTGATGATGCACGGGAAGAAAAGCGTGTCATTTAAAATTTTCTATGACGCCATGGATATCATTGAGGAAAAAGTGACAGAGGAGAAGCCCGTTGATGTTTGGAAAAAAGCTTTGGTGAATATAACGCCCGGAGTAGAGGTAAGATCACGTCGGGTTGGTGGAGCAACTTTTCAAATTCCTACTCCTGTAAGAGAAAATAGAAAACAATCCCTGGCCATGAAGTGGTTGATTGGGTTTTCAAGAAAAAGAAACGAAAAAACGATGTCGCAAAAATTAGCGGCTGAAATTATAGCTGCGGCGAAAGAAGAAGGTGCGGCATACAAGAAGAAAGAAGATATGCACAGAATGGCTGAGGCGAACAAAGCATTCTCGCATTTTAGATTCTGATTATGGTCAAGAGAGACTTAACATATACAAGAAATATCGGGATTATGGCCCACGTTGATGCTGGAAAGACAACAACGACGGAACGTATCCTTTACTATACAGGTATTTCTCATAAGATAGGTGAAGTTGATGCTGGTGCCGCGACAATGGACTGGATGGAGCAAGAGCAGGAAAGGGGAATTACAATTACCTCCGCCGCAACAACTTGTTTTTGGAATTATCCCACTGTTCAAGGCGAGTCTATTGATGACACTAAGGAATACAGAATTAATATCATTGACACACCCGGTCACGTTGATTTTACCGTGGAGGTGGAGCGTTCATTGCGAGTATTGGATGGAGCAGTAGCCCTGATTTGTGCCGCCTCCGGTGTAGAACCACAGTCAGAGACTGTGTGGAGACAAGCTGACCGTTACGGTGTTCCCAGAATTTGTTTTGTGAATAAAATGGATAGGGCCGGAGCAGACTTTATGCGATGTGTGACGGAAGTAAGGGAACGATTAGGTGGAAATCCACTTCCGCTTCAACTTCCTATTGGGGCTGAGGATGATTTCAAAGGAATCATCGACCTCGTTACAATGAAAGGAATTATTTGGAACGATGAGGATTTGGGAATGACCTATGAAGAAATTGACATTCCGGAGAACATGAAGGCGGAGGCTCAGGAGTGGAGAGATAAGTTGATCGAGTCAGTTGCTGAATCAGACGACGCCTTAATGGAGAAATTCTTTGAGGATCCTGATTCGATTACCAAAGCGGAAATGGAAGCAGCGATTAGAAAGTCGACCATCGATATGAGCATCCAGCCCATTCTCTGTGGATCTGCGTTTAAAAATAAGGGCGTTCAAACGATGCTGGATGCAGTAATGGCATTTTTGCCATCTCCTTATGATATTGGAGCTATTGAAGGAATTGATCCGAAGACGGATGAGCCTACATCAAGAAAGCCAAGTCCTGATGTGCCGACTTCAGCCCTGGCGTTTAAAATTGCTACCGATCCTTTTGTCGGTAGACTTTGTTTCTTCAGAATGTATTCTGGAAGAATCGATGCAGGATCATACATCTTTAATACCAGAACTGAAAAGAAAGAGAGAATTTCACGAATCTTTCAAATGCACTCAAACAAACAAAACGCCATCGACTTTATCGAAGCAGGTGACATTGGCGCCGGTGTTGGGTTCAAAGATATCAAAACCGGAGATACACTTTGTGACGAAAAATCTCAAATTGTTCTTGAGTCGATGGATTTCCCGGATCCGGTTATCGGAATTGCGATTGAGCCCAAGACTCAGGCGGATATAGACAAATTAAGTATTGGACTTTCCAAATTATCAGAAGAAGATCCCACTTTCAAGGTATCAACTAACGAAGAGTCCGGGCAGACTGTTATATCCGGAATGGGAGAGCTACATCTTGAAGTCTTAGTCGAAAGATTGAAAAGAGAATTTAAAGTTGAGGTAAACGAAGGTACCCCTCAGGTATCCTATAAAGAACAAATTAGAGTACCGGTTAATCATCGGGAGGTTTATAAAAAGCAAACCGGTGGTCGGGGTAAGTTCGCAGATATTGTTGTAGTTATTTCACCGCAATCAGATGCAGAAAAGACAGGATTGGAATTCATTAACTCCATCAAAGGGGGTAATATTCCAAGAGAATTTATACCGTCTGTTGAGAAAGGATTTAAGGATTCAATGAA
>CAZCAD010000111.1:0-8523 GCA_964496525.1 uncultured Flavobacteriales bacterium
TCTTCCACTGCTCGTTTAATGATTTTGATACCGGTTTCCTCATCTTGATTTTCACCTTTTACTTTATTGATTGCTGCAATTGTTCGAATAAGTGCGACTCCGCCTCCGGGTACAATTCCTTCCTCAACAGCTGCAGTAGTTGCAGATAAGGCATCATCTACCCTGTCTTTCTTTTCCTTCATCTCAATTTCTGTCGCCGCTCCTACATAAAGAACAGCTACTCCACCTGAAAGCTTTGCAAGGCGCTCTTGCAATTTTTCTTTGTCGTAATCTGAAGTTGTCGTATCAATTTGAGCCTTAATTTGACTGATTCGCGCTTCTATATCTTTCTTCTTTCCTGCTCCGCTAACGACTGTTGTATTGTCCTTATCAATGTCAATTTTAGCAGCGGTTCCGAGCATCTCAAGAGTTGTGTTTTCCAATGTAAATCCTCTTTCTTCTGAAATGACGGTTCCGCCTGTAAGAATTGCAATATCTTCCAACATTGCTTTTCTTCTATCACCAAAGCCGGGTGCTTTAACAGCAGCAATTTTCAATCCCGCTTTAAGCCTGTTAATTACCAAAGTTGCAAGTGCATTTCCGTCTACATCTTCAGCAATAATAAGCAAGGGTCTATTGGCCTGTGCAACCGGTTCAAGTATCGGTAGAATCTCCTGAATATTGGAGATTTTCTTATCGTAAATAAGTATGTAAGGATCTTCCAATTCAGCAATCATTTTTTCAGTATTTGTCACGAAATAAGGAGACAAATATCCCCGGTCGAATTGCATTCCTTCAACTGTCTTTACCTCTGTTGTTGTTCCCTTGGCTTCTTCAACGGTAATCACTCCTTCATTTCCTACAACGGCCATTGCCTCTGCAATCAGGTCTCCAATAGATGAATCATTATTAGATGAAATCGTAGCGACTTGTTTAATCAAATCATTATCACTTCCAACTTTTTTAGAGTTCTTATCCAAATCCACCACTACGGCCTGAACTGCCTTGTCGATGCCTTTTTTCAAATCCATTGGGTTTGCACCGGCTGCAACATTCTTTAGTCCGGTGGTGATAATTGACTGGGCCAATACGGTTGCGGTTGTAGTTCCGTCACCCGCTATATCATTGGTTTTAGAAGCAACTTCTTTTACCATTTGCGCACCCATGTTCTCAACCTGATCGTTCAGCTCAATTTCCTTTGCGACGCTGACTCCATCTTTTGTGATCATAGGAGCCCCAAATTTTTTGTCAATAATTACATTTCGTCCTCTAGGACCCAATGTAATTTTAACAGCATCTGCCAGGGCATCAACTCCTTTTTTAAGTCGATCTCTTGCTTCTGTATCGAAAATAATTTCTTTTGCCATTTTATGTTTGTTTTTTGCCTGCCTTAGCATGCATGCCTTCGGCACGTAAACCTTCGGCACCTAAACCGGCAGGCAGGTTCTTAAATAATTCCGTAAATGTCAGATTCCCGCATAATCAAATAGGTATTTCCCTCCAGTTTGATCTCGGTTCCTGAATATTGTCCGTAGAGGACTTTGTCTCCTGCTTTCACAGTCATAGGTTCGTCGGTTTTACCGGGTCCTACCGCAACGACTTCACCCATCAAGGGTTTTTCCTTTGCCGTATCGGGAATAATAATGCCACTCGCTGTTTTATCTTCAGCAGGCGCAGCTTCTATTAATACTCTGTCTGCTAATGGTTTTATCATAATATTATATTTTGATTAAGTCTTTGGTATTGATTAAGCCTCAAATGATTTTCTCTAAGCGTCGGCAAATTTATTCAGAATTTCATAGGTAGAGGCAAAAAAAACAAAAAAAAATCAACATGGTAAAATGCCGATGATGAACATTGCCCTTAAAAAAGATTATTGATTTGGATTTACACCCGGATTATCGAAAGGTTGTAAACCTGGGTTTGCTCCGGGATCTCCAATACCTCCGGGTTCTTCAGTTGTGAAATCAGTGCTTGCATCAATCTCTACACCATCTCCATCACCGGCGCTTGCGCCACTTCCTCCGGTAGCCATAAACAAGCATAAAAGCGCAACACCGATTGCCAATCCCCATGTGCCTTTTTCCAGAATATCAGTGGCCCTTTTTGCACCTCCAAGCTGAGCCGCAGATCCAAATTCAGAATTCAATCCTCCACCCTTAGGGTTTTGCACCAAAATAAACAGAATCAGGGCGACGCATCCGACTATGACCAGTATTGTAAATATTCCTCCCATTTTCTCGGTCTATTTTTTTTTCAAGCGTGAGTTAATTTCCTCAATTCGACTCGCAAAGATAGCTTTTTTTTCGGGATATAAGTGCATCAACTGCTCGTATGTTTCGATCGCTTTTCCGAAGTTCTGTTGGCGAATATGGATTTTTGCAAGTGTTTCAGAAACAAGCTCACTCGATTCGTCCAAACTTTCTTTCGCACTTTCAACCGGATCGTAAAATTTCTTGCTTGGTTTTGAAATGCTGGGCTCATCCTGAATGAATTTATTGACCAAGTCATCCGTATCAGATTTTGACTTAATCGGCTTGCCCTGCTTGTAATTGAGCCACTGGATAAAGGTCATATTCTCAAAGTCGAGATTTTCCTCAATTACTTTCTCTGTTGTGGACGCTGCAGCTTCGATTTCCTCATCAGTGGATTCTTCAACGAGTTCCTCGGTTTCCTGCTCATATGCGGTAGTCGCGGCTGCCGAAATAATATCAGTTTCAATCAAATCAACATCTCCCTTAGTCTCCTTGGCAGCGATCTGTTCTTTAAGGAGATCTTCCTCAACAATCTTCTCCTCAACAACCTCTTCTTCAATGGCCTCTTTTTTGATTTCCTCTTCGATATCCTCAACCGCTTCCTGGTTTGTTTCAGCAACAGATTCTTCCACTACTTGCTCATTCTCGTATGTCGCAGACTCTTCTGCGTCGGCCCGTTTCTCATTCCGATAAATGGCATCTTCACCATGTATGACAGCATGGAGTTGTTCTCGATCCACCGCATGAGCGGCGGACCGCTTCAGAACTTCTTCGAAATTGATATCCCCGTGATTGGAAAGTCCTTTCAAATAAAGCAGATGCAACGTACTGGAGTACGGGAACTTATCGCATAAAGCGCTTAGCTCCTCTAATTGTGATTTAGGAATCGCGGTGGGGTTTTCAATAAAATTTCCTATGTCTTCAGCGGAAATCACCAATTCGAAGTTAAACGATTTATGATGTCCTGAGATAATTTGTCATTTATATCCGCCAATAAATCTTCTTCAACCGTTGCAAGATCCTGAGTTGCGTCATAATCCGAAAACTGCATGAAATTTGTTTCGAATCCCTCTTCTTCACGAATATTATTGATTACCGTAACGGAGAGCGTGACAGTTAGCCTGTTTAGGGCAGCGACTTCATCCGATTGAACAGAAACCGGCGAAGTATTGTACCGCACGATCTTACCTGAAATCTCAATATCAGCTTCTTGATCCTTTAAATTCAGTTTAGTTCTGGAAATCATATAATCCTTTAGAAAGTCGGTATAAACTGCTCCATATCCGGCGGGCGCATTAGAAGCTTGCTCTTCGAACAACTCAACCGAGAAAGTGTCGGCATCAATACTGCCATCAAGCATTCCGTAATTCACCGTACATGAGTAGGCAAAAATAACAATGGCAATATTTAGCGGTATTCTCATACTTATTTAACGAATTATTCTGAGCTTTATTTAAGCTCGTACTCTTTAATTTTTCGATACAAGGTGCGCTCTGAAATACCTAAATCCTGAGCGGCATACTTTCTTTTTCCGCGGTGCTTGTTCAAAGCCTTTTGAATTAGTTCTCTTTCTCTGTCCTCAAGGGATAGTGATTCTTCGACTTCAATATGTTGTTCAAAATCATTGTTAAAGCCTCCGTCTTGATTTTGAATTTGGTAGGGTTCACCTACAGCGGCTTCGGTATCGGCAGCAGAATCTTGATAAAGTTTTGCAATCATTTCTGATTTTGCCTCACCGCTCAAAGAACCACCTTCGCCTTGCAATATATCGACAACCATCTTTCTCAAATCAGTCAGGTCGCGCTTCATGTCAAACAATACTTTATAAAGTAAATCCCGTTCGTTAATGTCCTTTTGGGCATCAGCATTTGCCAATATCGGAAGGTTCGAAGACTTGTAATCCGGTAAGTAATTGTGAAGGAGTTCGCCGGAAATGAGCCGTTCACTTTCAATCACTGAAATCTGCTCCGTAATGTTTTTAAGTTGGCGAATATTCCCCGGCCAATTATAGTTAATCAGCATTTGAACTGCCTCCTCGGATAGTTTTATGGTGGGCATTCTGTATTTTTCAGCGAAGTCTACAGCAAATTTCCTAAACAATAAATGGATGTCTTCTGTTCGATTTCTGAGAGGAGGCAAATTAATCGGAACCGTACTTAAGCGGTAGAACAGATCCTCTCGAAATTTTCCTCTTTGGATGGCTTCAGCCATATTATCATTGGTAGCGGCTACAACTCGAACATCAGTTTTGATCGGTTTGGACGATCCGACGCGAATGAACTCTCCAGTCTCCAAAACTCTAAGTAATCTAACTTGAGTTGCTAAGGGAAGCTCACTGACTTCATCAAGAAAAATGGTTCCCTTATCTGCCACTTCAAAATAACCTTTACGTTGTTCATGTGCTCCAGTAAAAGACCCCTTCTCATGACCGAAAAGCTCGCTGTCAATTGTTCCTTCAGGAATTGCGCCGCAGTTAACCGCAATGTAAGCTCCATGTTTTCTAGAGCTAAGCTGATGAATGACCTTCGGCATTACTTCTTTTCCCGTTCCACTTTCTCCGGTAATAAGAACACTTATATCCGTAGGCGCAACCTGCACAGCAACGCGTAACGCTCTGTCCAATGCTGGCGAAATCCCGATGATTCCAAATCGCTGTTTTACCGACTGTGTATCCATAAATTTATTTTACGACTGTACCCCGTAAAGTGGCACTGCTAAAGTCCTCAATCTTAACCTGGACATAGTCTCCTGCTTTGTAACTCTCTCGTGGAAAAATTACCGTCATATTTTGACTGTTTCTGCCATACAAATCATCATCCGATCGCTTGGAAACACCTTCAATTAGCACCTTATGCGTTTGCCCAACAACTTTTCTATTAGCCTCGTATGATAAGTGAGACTGTAACGCCTGAACCTCATTCAAACGAGCTTTTTTCAAGTCTTCCGGTATATCATCTTCAAACTTTCGCTGTGCTAAGGTTTTTGGTCTTTCAGAATAAAAGAACATGTATGAAAAATCGTAACCTACTTCTTTCATCAATGATATTGTATCTTTGTGTTCTGCCTCAGTTTCACCACAAAAACCGGTAATTATGTCGGTGGAAATTGAAGCCGTCGGAACAATCTGACGAATCGATTCGATTCGATTTAAATACCATTCTCGATCGTATCCGCGATTCATTCGTTTTAAAACATCCGAATTTCCCGATTGAACCGGTAAATGGATATAGTCACAAATGTTCTCATATTTGGCCATGATGTGTAAAACCTCATCTATCATGTCCTTTGGGTGAGAGGTAGAAAACCGGACTCTTAGTTCAGGATTGAGCAAAGCGACTTTTTCTAAGAGCTGTGCGAACGTCACGACCTCTTTCGTTTCGTCCTGGATTTCACCTTTCTTAGAAATATTCCAACGATAGCTATCGACATTTTGACCAAGCAAGGTTACCTCTTTATACCCCGTATCGATTAATTCCTGAGCTTCCCTCAAAATTGAATTTGGATCGCGGCTTCGTTCACGACCACGAGTAAATGGAACCACGCAAAAGGAGCACATGTTATCACAACCACGCATGATAGAAATAAAAGCTGTTACTCCACCTTTCCCCAGACGAACAGGAGATACGTCAGCATAAGTCTCTTCTCTCGAAAGCAAGACGTTCACCGCTTTCCTTCCATCTTCAACTTCTTCAATTAATTTAGGTAAATCTCTATACGAATCCGGACCGGCTACAATGTCAACCAACTTTTCCTCTTCCAACAAATCTTTCTTCAATCTCTCTGCCATACAACCAAGGATTCCAATGACCAATTTTGGATTTTCCTTCTTACGTTTATTAAATTGACTGAGCTTATTACGAACCCTGGTCTCTGCATTTTCGCGAATGGAGCAGGTATTCATGAGAATCACGTCAGCCTCATCAGAATTATCAGTTGTGGAGAATCCCTTATCCGCGAGTATTGAGGCCACAATTTCGCTGTCGGCAAAGTTCATTTGACACCCATAGCTTTCGAGATACAGCTTTTTAGCGGATACAGTCTTTTCCTTCAGCATGGTCACTTCCCCTTGCCGTTTTTCTCCAAGTACTTTTTTCTCCTGATCAAATTTCATTTAATCTCAATGAAAAATTCCTTGCAAATTTACCACAAAAACTCCTTATGACAATATGTCAGCATCCAAATTGTACTGATTTCATAAAGACAAATATTTTTTTTCATTTTTTTTATTATTATAAATAATAAGGGTTTCATTTTCGGCGCTTAAAAGACAAAGACTTGGATTTATCCATAATTCATTTATAATTTTGTTGAACTTTTTTTGCTCTTTATTCGTAACAAGAAAAAGTTATGGCAAATAATCTGGTAATCGTTGAGTCGCCGGCAAAGGCGAAGACTATTGAAAAGTATTTAGGTAAAGACTTTATCGTAATGTCGAGTTTCGGACACGTGCGAGATTTGGCAAAGGGTAATGATTCAATTGATATTGAAAATGGCTTCACCCCTAAGTATATTGTCTCCAGTGATAAGAAGAAAGTAATTGCTGAATTGAAAAAAATTGCGAAGGAAATGGATTATGTCTGGCTGGCTTCTGATAAGGACCGAGAGGGAGAGGCAATATCCTGGCATTTAAAAGAGGCTCTGGAATTGTCCAAGGATAAATACAGGCGAATCACCTTTAACGAAATTACGAAGAGCGCTGTTCTTGACGCTATTGAAAACCCACGCGAAATCGATGCGGATTTGGTAAATGCTCAACAGGCGAGAAGAGTACTGGATCGACTGGTTGGTTTTGAACTCTCTCCGGTTCTATGGAGGAAAGTCAAACCATCATTATCAGCAGGACGTGTTCAGTCAGTTGCCGTAAGACTAATTGTTGAACAAGAGAAGGAAATAATGGATTTTGTGCCGAAAGCATTCTTTAGAAGTGATGGTCTGTTTAAAGTAAATGGTTCTAATATAAAGGCAAAGTTGGGTCATCAGTTTGATTCAGAAAAAGAGGCGCAGGGATTTTTAGATGAATGCAAGAGTCATTCATTTATCGTTAATAGCGTTTCCAAGAAACCTGCAAAAAAATCACCGACTGCTCCGTTTACGACCTCAACTTTACAACAAGAAGCCAGTTTAAAATTAGGGTTCTCGGTTTCGCGAACCATGAGCGTTGCACAGCGATTATATGAGACCGGACGAATTACTTATATGAGAACGGATTCGGTAAACCTGTCTCAAACGGCTTTGACCGGTGCGAAACTCGAAATAGAATCGGCTTATGGCGCAAACTATTATAATCTAAGAAAATTTAAAACGAAAAGCTCGAGTGCTCAAGAGGCGCACGAGGCAATTCGGCCAACAGATTTTTCTGTCCATAGTATTACCGGCGAAACGGACGAAGAGAAATTGTACCTCTTGATTTGGAAAAGATCAATAGCCTCTCAAATGGGCGATGCGCAATTAGAGAGAACGTCGGTCAAAATAGATGCGCCCCAGACAAAAGAATTTGCAGCGAACGGAGAGGTGATTAAATTTGACGGATTTCTAAAAGTTTATCTAGAGTCAAAAATAGATGATTACGATGACGAAGTAGAAGGTTTGTTGCCCGATATAAACGAGGGTCAAGTTTTATCAAGATTGGAAATTACCTCAACAGAAAGATTTACTCGACCGCCGGCAAGATATGTCGAAGCAAGTCTTGTCAAAAAATTAGAAGAACTCGGAATCGGTCGTCCCTCAACTTATGCTCCAACGATTTCAACTATTCAAAAAAGAGGATATGTTGAAAAAGGGGAAAAAGAGGGAACACCCCGAAACTTTAGGAAATTAATTCTGGTAGAGACGAACATTCAAGTTTCAGATGAATCAGAAAATACTGGAAGTGAAAAAGGAAAATTGGTTCCAACCGACATTGGCCGAATTGTTACAGAGTTCCTAATTGAACATTTTGAGCAGATCATGGATTACAATTTTACGGCAACGGTTGAAAAAGAATTTGATGACATTGCGAAAGGTCTTGTAGAATGGTCGGCGATGATATCGGAATTCTATGGTCCCTTTCATAAAAATGTAGAGCACACGATTGAAACCTCTGAACGAGCGACAGGTGCGAGATTATTGGGAGTTGAACCGTCCAGTGGAAAAAATGTGTATGCCAGAATCGGTCGCTTTGGTCCTATGATTCAAATTGGAGAACAGGACGATGAAGAAAAACTGCGCTTTGCTTCTTTGCAAAAAGATCAGAGTATTCAAGATGAAGCGCCGCAAGCGGTACCGCCGCACAAGAGGGCATCGACAGGAT
>CAZCAD010000112.1:0-8492 GCA_964496525.1 uncultured Flavobacteriales bacterium
AATCTCTCAAATTCCCTTTCGAAGTTTTACCGTAAAACTCGGTAAGAAAGGCAGTTACCTCGTCGAACTTGGCCTCTGCCTTACTAGACGCAGAATATTCCATAAGGGTTTGAACTTCCTCCTTAACTTCTTTCATATCAGGGAATATGGGTGTAAATTTATTAATTTTATATGTCTTATCCGAGCCTTGGTAATAAAGAGTCATTTCTTTTTCTTCTACATCAATGGCTTTTCCATCAACTTTGAATATTTCATTTCGGTCAAAAACCAATGAATCTCCTATGTTAGAGAGCTTTTTCGGAATAGTTTCTTTCTTGTGTTTGTACTTCACATAAAAAAATTTGTCCTCGTCCATTGGAAAGCTCTGAGCAGACACTTTTAGCTTTAAAACATCTAAGACGAGAACCGGACCGTTAAAATAATTTTTCAGGTCCAACATATTGAGCAGTCCACCGGATCTTGAAGAAATGTTGTTTGACGCAGGCAGAATCGTAGTCTGACCTTTTTTATTTGCTGTAATCACAAATCGGCCGGATTTATCATTCGCTAAAGCCGCTCTTGAAGTTCTGGATAAAAAATCCAATATAGTGCCGTCCGTATATAGATCGCCTCTTTTCATGTGCGAGCCCGATTTCTGAAACACGATTTCTCCTTTCACGGTTATAACCATGAACTGATTTTCTGCTAATTCCTTCTTATAATTCTTTTCAGACGAAGAAGTAACAAAAAATGCCATTAGAAGAATTATCGCTGCCGCTCCTATGAATTTTATTGTTTTCATTTCTATACTTGATCTGCACAAATGCCGTACCAAATTATTTTAATTTATTACACCGCTGCTTTGATTTCGTTCAAAGCTGATTTAATCTTTTCAAGTCGTTCTATCACTTCTCCATTATCAACTGCAACTTCCTTTTTTACCTGCCCGACTTGGCCATTTTCCTTAATCTTTAGCTGTTGTTTAGCTCCTTCGAGCGTAAAACCATCATGCTTTACAAGCTGGTAAATGCGTTTTATATTCTTAATATCCTTCTGGGTGAATAATCGGTTTCCTTTTTTGTTCTTTTTCGGTTTAAGAATTTTGAACTCCTTCTCCCAAAACCGGATCAGTGACGTTCTAACGTCGAACATTACTGCTACCTCACCTATGGAATAATACAATTTACTAATTTCCTTTTCCTTGTAGGGCATAATTAAATATACAAAAATATTGCAAAAATCGGCTCATTAAATGGTTGCGGAGCTATTATTTATTAATAGTTTGTAAACAAACACGCAATCGTTAATTTCTTCACTCAATCCATGCTGGGAGTATGAGATTGGATATGTATATTTGTCCGTCCCGATTCTCAATGACTGCCGGGGCGGAATTGCGAAATGTCCTCCTACAAATTCAGAATATTAATAGATACCGAAGATCAGGAAGAAATCTTTCGTGATATATTGCTCCCGGGCAATTCTGATTTCGAACAGTTTTACCAGGCAATAATCGAGGCGTATGAGTTCAGAGGGGACCAACTCGCATCCTTCTATGTTAGCAATGAGAGCTGGGACAAAGGGCATGAAATAGCGCTTATGGATATGGGAGTCGGTCGAACGCTTGATTCTCCATCAATTATGAAAGAGACCCTCATTGAAGACATGATTACAGAAAGTAATCAAAAGTTAATCCTCGTTTACGATTTTATGAAAATGTGGTGTTTTTTAGTTGAGCTCGTTGAAACGTCTGAACTGGAAGTAGATCGACCATCTGTCGAATTAACAATGGGCAAAGCACCATCCGAAGATTCAAAAGAAATTGATCTGGAAAGTGATATGGCCATGCCTCCACCGACGGATCTGGGAGATGATATTGACGATATTTTTTCTGAATTTCAAGAGGGAGAGGAAGAGGAAGATGAGTTCGAAAATCTAGATGATATAGACATATAAGTTGCATTGCACAATCCAAGCTGACCAATCATGTAATTTCTGTGCAAATTATGGGCAGGAAAAGGTATCTTTAATGTTAGAGTTTATGAGAAAACACAGCATCTTAATATTCGCACTGCTATTTCCGTTCATCTCTTGTTCAAACGACTCGGCTAATAAAGATGGATTAGCCGTAGATGAAGACATTGTTGTTGAGGATGGCAATTCGCTCTTTTGGAAAATTGAAGGTAAAGGTGTCGTCACGTCGTACATGTACGGAACAATGCACATGATCAATTCCGAATATTACAACATGACGGAAAAAATGATCAGTAAAATTCAATCATCCAAGGCAATTATTATGGAGGTTGGCGGAATGCCGAATCCCGTAGCAGCTTACCAAATGATGTCTCTGGATACAGGAACTGTTCACAGTTATTTTACAAAAGAACAGATGGCGGTGCTTCTTGAGTTCTTTGATACTATATTAGGAACACCTCCTGAAACATTTCATAAGGTCTATGGAGGAATGAAGCCCTTCTTCATTTTGCAGTCCTTATCACAGGGTTATTTTGATGAGGGAGCCAAATCCTACGATCTAGACATTATGAGTCTTGCAGCAGAAAAAGATATTCCACTTGTCGGTCTGGAAACCATCGAGGATCAACTCGGTTTTTTTGATAACATACCACAAGAAAAAATGGCTGAAATGATCATGATTGGAATTGAAGACTATGAAGATGAAAAAAAATCAACAAAAAAATTAATGAAGCTGTATCACTCTCAAAAGGTCAATAAACTAATCCCGATGATGAACAAACAAAGTCCTGAGTTTATGGAATTCTCCGATATCTTCTTGTATGACCGAAATAAGAAATGGATTCCCAAAATAACTTCAGAAATAGCCGATAAACAATGCTTCATTGCAGTTGGCGCTGCACATTTATTTGGAGATGGTGGAGTGATTGATCTCTTGAAGAAAGAGGGCTATACGGTTACAGCGATTTCAACTGAATAATAAGTACATTTGACGGAATAAAATTAGTGTAATGAAGCAATTATATCCACTGGCATTTTCTGCTATTTTGATTTCCTGCGGAGGCGAAGAAAAAGATTATGTAGAAACCGAGTACGACATTGACATTGCGAAATATCTCGAGGACAAGGATTGGGAGCCGGTACGAACTGAGAGTGGTCTGTACATTTATAAGGAAATTCCGGGATCAGCGGATAAGCCAAATCTTGAGTCCTATTTAACGCTGAAATACACCGGATATCTGTTAGACGGAACCGTCTTTGACGGAACGCATGGTGAAGCGACAACTTTTGATTTCCCGGTTAGTGCACTCATAGGTGGTTGGCAAGAAGCTATTCCACAATTTGGGAGGGGTGGAAAAGGAAAGCTCATTATTCCTCCGGATCTTGGATATGGAGATAAACCGGCCGGAATTATTCCGGCAAACGCGATTCTCGCCTTCGACATAGAAATCGTGGATTTCACGAATGAACCACCGATGCCGGTGATTACTGATTTTTCGGCTGCTATTGAAGAATACATTGCAACTGAAGGAATCGAAGGGATGACTAAAACAGAAAGTGGTCTTTATATTAAAATTGACGAAGCGGGAAGCGAGGAAAAACCAACGCTAGATTCTTACCTGACGTTGAATTATGAAGGATATCTGTTAGATGGCACTTCTTTTGACGGGACGGGTGGTACACCAACAACTTTTCCATTTCCGGTGAGTGGATTAATCGCCGGATGGAAAGAGGGCATTCCGAAATTCGGAAAAGGTGGACATGGCAAATTAATTATTCCTCCGGATTTGGGATATGGCCCAAATGATACACCAACCATTCCGGGCAATTCAATTTTGGTATTCGATATGGAAATCATCGATTTTACCGATGAGGAACCTCAGCCCCTTAGATAGCAATCTCCAATTGTGAACCTACGCGTAACTAAAATATTTGATTTTGAAACAGCGCATGCCTTATGGGGATATGATGGCAAGTGTAAGAACATCCACGGTCACTCCTATTTTTTAACAGTGACAATTGCGGGCGATATATTGAATGAAGCCAATGCGGTAAAAGACGGAATGATCATGGACTTTACCGATTTGAAGAAAATTGTAAAAGAGCATGTCGTTGATGTATTCGATCACGCTTTATTGGTAAATGGCAATACCCCTCATGCCAAATACGCAGAGGTTGAAAATGGTTATGCTAAAATAATTCTTTGTGATTATCAACCGACCTGCGAGAATATGCTGATGGATATGGTCGCTCGACTACAGGCAAATATGCCCGATGGAATCACTTTAATGTATGTTCGGCTACAGGAGACCCAAAGTTCTTATGCGGAATGGCTGGAGGGCGAAAATCTTTAGTATGTCATCTTTGATCCAGAAATACAACATTGCCGGTCCCAGGTATACGAGCTATCCGACCGTTCCATACTGGAATGAGACCGGAATAGAATTGGAAGAATGGAAGCAAACAATGCTTCGGGCTTTCTCTGAAAGCAATCAGGAAGAAGGAATCAGCCTTTATATTCATCTCCCCTTTTGCGAAAATCTCTGCACCTTTTGCGGTTGCCATAAGCGAATAACGATTCGTCACGAAGTCGAAGAACCGTACATCGACACCGTGCTCAAAGAGTGGAAAATGTATTGTGATTTGTTGGATGAAGAGCCAAAAATTCGCGAAATCCATTTAGGTGGTGGGACACCGACTTTTTTCAGTCCCTCGAACATTCGAAAGTTAATTGAAGGCATTTTCGAATCGGCTGAGAAATTTGATGTCTTTGAATTTAGTTTCGAAGGGCATCCTAATAATACAACCAAAGAGCATCTTCAGACTTTCTATGATTTAGGTTTCAGAAGAAACAGCTTTGGCGTTCAGGATTATGATCCGGTGGTTCAAAAAACGATTAACCGCATTCAGCCATTTGCTAATGTTGAGGCTGCCACTAAACTTTCAAGGGAAATCGGATTTACCTCAGTAAGTCACGATTTGGTATTTGGTCTGCCTCGTCAAACAACGGATAGTATAATCGATACGATTGAAAAAACGCGAGAGCTGAAACCGGACCGAATCGCTTTCTACAGTTATGCTCATGTTCCCTGGATCAAAGGAGTCGGTCAAAGAGGCTATGATGAAAGTGATTTACCTTCCGCTGAAGAAAAGAGAGTTCTGTATGAGTTAGGTAAGCAAATGCTGGATGATTTAGGATATGTTGAAATAGGCATGGACCACTTTGCCCTGACTACAGACAGTATGTATGAAGCCATGATGGACAAAAAGCTGCATCGAAATTTCATGGGCTATACGGCAGGCAAAACAAAGTTGATGATTGGTTTGGGTATGAGTTCAATTAGCGATTCATGGTACAGCTTTGCACAAAATGTCAAAGAGGTTGAAACGTATCAAAAAATGATAAGCGAAAACAAGTTCCCCTTGCTCCGTGGTCATTTACTTAACGCTGAAGATCTTGTGGTGCGCGAACACATTCTCAACATCATGTGTCATTTCGAAACTTCCTGGGAGGATGACCGATTAAAATTTCCTGAGCTTGAGGATTGTTTGGAGCGCTTGAGTGAGATGATAAATGATGGACTCGTGATTATTTCAGAGAATAGTCTGCGGCTTCCTGATCATGCCCGCCCTTTTGTTCGAAATGTTTGCATGGCTTTTGACCTTCGATTGATACGGAATAAGCCTGCGACGCGAATTTTCTCCATGACTATTTAGAGTTTGGTGGATAGAAACCGGTGTCGGTGGAATATGTTGAACCGCCAAGAAATTGATAGCCCCTGGCATCGCCAACCTGCAGTTTTGTACAGACAATTCTGGAATTTTGATCCGCAAGCATTAAGAATCCTGCGGTCATAATTTGACAACTTTCACAATCTAAATAGGACCCCTTAAGTTTAAACGCATACTCTCCAACTCCTGAAACACGGGTTTCTTTCAACTCTACTTTCGAATAATCGAGGACTAATCCATCCTTCTTGGCCGCACGAATACGGAGGTGATTCGCGACGACATCGCAACGAATAAAATGCAGGGCTTTGGGAGATCTCACTTCATCTACCAAGAGATGATTGACTTTTACATTTGATCCATAAATCGTGAGCGCGGCATCTAGTTCCCAGCCTTTGTAATCCAGTGAACCGGCTCCATATATTTCCAAATAATCAATCTGACAATTGTCTGAATCAAGGATCGTCAACCCATGAGATTTTTTTGATTCAAAATTGAATTTCACCGGCTTTTGCTCACTACCGTTTACGATAAAGTTATTGTTGATGATCAATCCACTATTGCCTCGAAAATTAATCACTACACCTTCCTCCACTGTAACTCGATACTTCGCAGGAACATAAATCAATTGATCCACTTCATAATTTCCCGCCAGAATGGTTAACCGATTCCCTTTTATTTGAAACAGGCCATTCTGAGGGTCAAATTTTTTCGCAAGTTTCAAACGCGGATGTGAAAGTTTCGGAGCGGACCACGGCATAATCTCGGCGGTGTAAATGGAGTCGTCCTGACCCTTAAGCTTGAAATAAATTGTTCCGGGGTCAATCCAAATCTTACGAATTTTACGGTCTGCTTTATTTCGATATCCTTCTAATTCCAGTTCCTCTTTCAAAGGCAAAAAAATGTTCTGATCATAACTGCTGGAATAGCCAATAACGGTGATGGCACAACGATGGTAATTCTCAACGGTTAAATTAAATTGTTTGATTGCCGAATCACCCCTGGTTTCACTAACATAGGCATTCACCGCCATTTCACCGATTAAGGGGTACTGTTCTATCGGCTCATATTCTTTATCGTAAATAAAATCAGGCGGATCAATTTTTTTATAAACTCCATCCATTCATTTTCAAGATTCTTCAGATTTTGGCGAATGATGCCTGCACGTTCTCTATAAAAGTCGAGGTCGAAATCAAAAGTTGGATCGTTTGCGCTCAGTAATCCAACACTGAGCTCAATTTCATCCTCCAGTTCATTCTCAATTAAATCAAGAAATTCTTCTGATGAGTATTGTCTGAGATACGAAACGTATGAATCCTTAAAATCTTTGTCACATAGAAACGGCCAAATAAGATTATATCCGGCTGTCGTTCTACTTTTTTTGAATTCTTTCCTGACCAGAATCAATGAATCTCCCTCATGTCCGGGATCCATGTCAAATCCAATGAATTCCAGTTTGGTCGTTATGGGATTATAATAGAATCGCTGATTATGCCAGATAAGAGCGTGAGTAATGTTGCCCAGTTCATAAAGCGCAAATAATTGTCCACACTGCTTCATGTCAAAAATCGCACTTGCCTCAAATTGATTCGTTTTATACAAATTCACCAGATTCGCTCCAAGTTCAAATCGCTGTTTGAATTTTTCATCTTCCAGAATTTTCGACTTTTTAAACGGCTTAATAATGGAAGAAGGAAATACAGGATAGTACAATTCCACAGTCATACCTCTAAGCCTCGCCGCCCATAATCCACTCTCATCAATTTTGAGAATTGGCGAGGCTATTCGATGTCTCGAAGTTAGAAGTCGTGATTCGAAATGTTCTTCAATAGCATAGACTCCGGCTTCTCCATTGATAAGGGCCGGAACAAATTCGTAGGTTGTGGTGAGCATTCCTTCCATATCAAAAAGCCGATGCATAAACCACTCGTGTGCATAGTTTCGAGTCAGGGGATCTTGAATAGAAAAGGTTTGTAAATCTCTGAAGGCCAAATCCTTCGGTAGTTTAATCCGATAAGAAGAAAGATCATTCCTTAAGTGATCCGTCCAATCACCCTTTAATCGAATTTCGATCTTTATGGTATCACCATAATAAATCCAATTGGCCGTTGTATATTCTTTTAGATCCGATGAAATAATTCCCTGCTCAATCGCAATCTCTTTCCAGACCTCTAACTTTTCTTTGGAATCCGATGGAATCTCCATTTCAAAACCATCGTATTTAGCTATATCATTCGTAGGATCATCACTGCAACCAATTAAGATGACTGCCGGCAGAAGAAGGTATAGGTATCGTTTGATCAATTAATCAATTAAATTTGCACAAAAGTAATCATGCCGCTTCTAAAACAAAGTAATCGTGGTGTCGGAATTGGACTATTAATCGTCGGCCTGATCTTTATATGTATTAACCTCTATACGATTACCTATGAATACTTTTGGCTGCCAAAGCTTTTGTTGGTGGGAATAGTTGTTACAACATTAGGTCTTGCACTCACAATATTTCCCGGAGCAAATGTTCCCATCGAGAACAACAAACAGTTCTTCAAACAAAAATTTTCTCAGACATCTTGGCGAGATAAACTGATTTGGATATTTTCTATTCTTGCCGGAAGCACCATCGCTATTTGGGTAATTGTGTACTATGATTTGCCGATGACTTAGATTAGATCAACAATTTATGCAGCTTAGTCCTAATGAAAATAAACAGCCATCCTGATTTTGAAAGTCAAGATGGGTAATCCGGTGGGTAAAATAAAATTTGGTTCTAGACCACTACACTGGAACTTATTTTTTGTCCTTGTCTTCTTCTT
>CAZCAD010000113.1:0-8473 GCA_964496525.1 uncultured Flavobacteriales bacterium
ATTCAATTGGTGTTGGAATGATGGCCATGTTTCGATCCAAAGCAAGAGACTTTCCTTATCAGGAGGCGGTGATGATTGATAATGACCGACCCGTAATACTGTCCTTTTCGTTCGAATCCCAAATAACCGAGAAATACGATAATTTTGATGTCGGTTATTTCATCTCTTTCACGCCTTATGGAATTCCCTTATTTGATGAGGATGTCGACAACGCAAATGGTTTTGACGATCGCCATAAATTATCAAAGGTGAAATTTAATTGCCTGGGCATTCGATTCATGCCACACCCCAAAAAGAGGAAGGTAATTGATTTGCAGGGTGATTTTTAGAACCGGTTTTAAAAAAGGTGGAAAATGGGATTGAAGATATTCGTTTAACAGCTCGATTATCCGACAATAAATGACTTTACCGCTTTATAAACTCTCCTGAAAAAACAATCTCTTCCAATTTAGAACTGCCCACTATTGTTTATGGAGAGTATAAGAAGAACTGTATGATTCGGACATACATGCCTGGTAGTACTGCCATGTATTTATCAAAATAGAATCAGTTCCAGGGTAAATAACAAAGTCGTAAGACGATGCCCAGGGCTCCGCAGGATATGCCATCCTGCGGAACTACGGAATCCTGAGGATTTGCAATCCTTAATTCTAAATCGTTGTTAATATCGGGGCCAGACAATATACCTCCGGTAAGACAGACGCATCATCCAAATAATTTGAAGCCGATGAGTATTTCCAATCTTCCGGTTTATTGACAAACTTCTCTTCTACAGGGTTGTTATGAATGTAATTAATCTTGTCCCAAACAAACTTTTCGCTAAACAGTTCTATTGCATGATTCCCGGCCTGCCAAAATTTAAACGAACTGTGCTTAGCGCTTGCAGCTGCTTGGCCCATGAAGATATTTAGCATCCACTTCCTTCGACTCTCAGGCTGGTTTTGAATTTGCGATATAATCTTTTTGGAGGTGAATTTTTTAAAATCTCTCATCACATCTCTCAATTGAAATGGTTCATCACAGTTGACAATTAAATGCAAATGATTACTCATCAGGCAATAGGCGTAAACATTCAGGCCCTTTTCTTTAATGCAATATCTCAAAGAGTCTACAATTGCGTCTTTGTGATTTTTTCTCGTAAAAACATCGACCCAGTCAACCACCGTTAGGGTCAGGTAATAAGAACGGTTTTCTTTTATGGTATGTTTAACGCCTTGTTTGATGAAATAAATTTAGCTAATAAATTAGATGTGGGTTTTGGGATTGTAAATCCCAAATATTTTCGTATTCCGCAGGATAACATATCCTGCGGAGCATGGGTGATAGACACAAACTATCAAAGGTGAAATTTAATTGCCTGGGCATTCGATTCATGCCACACCCCAAAAAGAGGAAAATTATTACGTTACCGGATGATTTTTAATCCAACCCTCCCTCCGGATGATCCTGAAAATGGTCGATTAAGTCAGCTTGGAAAGATTCAATGATGATCGATTCACTAAAATCGACCCCGTCACTCGCTTCGGCAATCTTCGTAATTACATCCAGCATTTCGGCATATTCTTCCGTTGGGCCATAATCCTGACAAAAATTGATCACTTTTTTGTACACCTGGTCAACTTCTATACCCGCTTTGACCTCATAATTAAATGACCAATTAATATTTGACGCCCAGGGATGATTGTTAAGAATTTCATTTAGTGCATCAATTTCTTCATCCTGAATGATACCATCAGCCATCGCCACAGCATAAATCAGTTCACCAAATGCGTCATATAGTTTTTCTTTGTCCTGCATGCTAATAGGATTGGTTCAATTAAAGGGAACCTCTATTAACTCCATTTTGTTTCCCAACTTGGTCTTTTTCCCAGCTACTGCGTTAGCAAAATACTCATTTAGCGATGCTAAACTCCATTT
Source organism: uncultured Flavobacteriales bacterium (assembly GCA_964496525.1). Taxonomy (GTDB): domain Bacteria; phylum Bacteroidota; class Bacteroidia; order Flavobacteriales_D; family Crocinitomicaceae; genus JAKSBJ01. The sequence continues at coordinate 1,918 of CAZCAD010000113.1, forward strand.
TTGCTGCCTTGTATCTGAAAAAAATACCCGCGCTGGCATTCCAAAAGGAATTAATAGAGGTTTCCTAAAGATAAGAAAAATCGAATTGCCGTTAATAATAGCACTCATTTGTCTAAATTTGGTGGTCCAATTTTTATACAGATGCCAACAGACACTTCCACAATTATTTACACCAAAACTGATGAGGCGCCGGCCTTAGCAACCCATTCCTTATTGCCGATTGTTAAAGCTTTTACGGCTGGCTCAAATATTCAGATTAGGACAATGGATATTTCTTTGGCCGCACGAATTTTAGCAAAGTTTCCTGATTATCTGTCTGACGAACAGAAACAGTCGGATGCCCTGGCAGAGCTGGGAGAATTGGTAAAACTACCGGAGGCCAATATTGTTAAGTTACCCAATATATCCGCTTCCGTTCCACAATTGAAAGCTACTATCAAAGAATTACAAGCCAAAGGTTATGCTTTGCCCGATTATCCGGAAGAAGCTGATAGTGCAGAAGAAAAAGAAATTAAATCGCGTTACGATAAAATAAAAGGAAGTGCGGTAAATCCGATTTTACGTGAAGGAAATTCAGATCGCCGGGCCCCAAAAGAGGTAAAAAATTATGCCAAAGCCAATCCACATTCCATGGGTTCCTGGTCTGCAGATTCGAAGACACATATCGCTACAATGAAGTCAGGAGACTTTCGGTCAAATGAAAAATCTGTAACGATGACCTCAGCCGGCAAGTTGAAAATCGAACATCATGCGTCTGATGGAACAATTACAGTTTTAAAAGAGGTCGATGCTCTTCAGGATGAGGTGATAGATGCAACCTTCATGAGTAAAAAAGCACTGCTGGTTTTTTTGGACGATCAACTGGCGGACACCCGAGAAAAGGGTCTTTTATTTTCGGTTCACATGAAAGCGACAATGATGAAAGTGTCAGATCCGATCATTTTTGGCGATGTCGTAAAGACTTATTTTAAATCAGTTTTTGAGAAACATGCAGATGCCTTGGATTCAGTAGGCGTTGATGAGCGAAATGGATTTGGAGATCTGATTTCTAAAATCACCGAACTGAGTGAAGAAAAACAGGCCGAAATAAATGCAGATATACAGGCCGTTTATGATAGTGGACCTGATCTTGCGATGGTCAATTCTGACAAAGGAATCACGAATTTGCATGTTCCCTCAGATGTAATAATCGACGCCTCTATTCCGGCAATGCTCAGAACTTCAGGACAAATGTGGAATAAAAACGGAGAACTCCAGGATACTAAGGCGGTTATTCCGGATAGTAGTTACGCCCATCTTTATCAAGCCGTTGTCGAATTTTGTCAGGCAAATGGCGCATTTGATCCAAGGACAATGGGAACGGTTCCCAATGTTGGTTTGATGGCTCAGAAAGCTGAAGAATATGGTTCGCATGACAAGACCTTCGAGCTTGTTTCAGATGGCGATGTGAAGGTGGTGGATGCCGAAGGTATAACACTAATTGAACATGCTGTTGAAGCCGGAGATATTTGGAGAATGTGTCAGGTAAAAGACGCTCCAATAAGGGATTGGGTAAAATTAGCTGTGGATAGAGCGAGAGCTACAGGATGGCCTGCCATTTTTTGGTTGGATGAGGATCGCGCCCACGATGCAGAATTGATAAAAAAGGTGAACACCTATTTATCAGATCACGATACCGATGGCCTCGAAATGAAAATCATGTCTCAAGTCGATGCCTGTAATTTCACCTTGAATCGAATAAAAAATGGAGAGAATACAATTTCGGTTACGGGAAATGTATTGCGAGATTATTTGACTGACTTATTTCCGATTTTGGAACTGGGAACAAGCGCAAAGATGTTGTCAATTGTTCCATTAATGCAGGGCGGTGGACTTTTTGAAACCGGAGCCGGTGGATCTGCTCCAAAACTTGTTCAGCAATTTATCGGGGAAGGTCATTTGCGATGGGATTCATTAGGTGAGTTTTTGGCATTGGCAGTTTCACTCGAACACCTAGGGCAAAAGTATGATAATTCAAAAGCATTGATCCTGGGCGATACATTGGATGAAGCAACAGATAAGTTCCTGGCGAACGACAAATCTCCCTCGCGAAAAGTCAATGAGTTGGACAACCGGGGAAGTCATTTCTATCTGGCTCTATATTGGGCGCAGGAGTTGGCAGAACAAAATACGGATCGGGAATTAAAAGAAAAATTTCATCAAATAGCGTTGGATCTGGCCAATAATGAAAATCAAATAATTCAAGAATTAAATGATGCGCAAGGAAGGGCAATTGAAATGAAGGGTTATTATAAACCGGATGAAGAAGTGATTTCAGCCGCCATGCGTCCAAGCAAAACCTTCAATGATATCTTAGCAGGTATTTCGGCTAATTAGGCCGGTATAATCTCTAATGCTGTGAAAAGAGCAATTTTTACATTTTTGACAATTCTGTTCAGTAGCTCATCCTTTGGCCAGGATGGAAATATTGATTCTATTCATTGGGCACTTCGCAATGAGACCGATCCCGTAGGCGGAATTCTTTTACATTTCAAAGCAGCCAACGTTTTCCACACCGCCGAAACCGCCGATCAATGCGTGGCACATTTGAGCAAAGCGAAACAAATCGCCGAGGTCATAAAGAATGACACACTCTTGGCAAAGGCCTATACGGAGCTCGGCCTGTTTTATTACCACCTGGAAAACGCTCCCGCATCCGTTGATAATTATAACCATGCGCTATTGGTTCCGAATGGCACTAATAATGAGCAAAAATTATCCATCCACAATCATTTAGGAATCATCTATCTCATTTTTGAGGAATATGAGAAATGCATTCAGGAGTTCAGAGAAACGATAAAGTATGATGAGCTTGTTTTTGAGGAAGGAGGAGAACGTCATCAGTTTGTTTACAATAACATTGCTCTGGGATTCATGAATCTATACCAATTTGATTCTTCCTGGCATTATCATCAGAAGTGTTTGGAGCATCGACTGCGTGAAGGGAATAAATACAGAATTGGCCAGACGTACAATAATCTCGGCTCTTTATTTTACGAAATGGAGGAGTATGATTCTTCGCTCTTCTACTTTGTGAAAGGGCTGGAACTTCGTGTGGACTCTGCGACGCGAGTAGAATCCGCAGTTTTTGAGAGCAAAATTAATATCGGCAAAGCGAAGTTGGCACTAAAGAGGTATGGGGAAGCGGAAAGAATTTTGCTGGAATCACAGGCTTACGCCATCGATGAATCTAATCCGGCTCTTGAATTGCGGATTTTGGAACAGCTAATGAAGCTGTACGCCGAGACGAATCGATATAACAAAGCCTATCAATATGCGACTGGTTATTACGAGTTGAGGGACAATTTATTTGGCATGGATAAGCGTGAGGAAGTCATTCGTTTGAACCACGAGCACATGTACAACCAAAAGCTCATGCATGATAGTTTAATGACTGTAGAAAAAGTTAAGGTAGACGCCATTCAGAAGGACAAAGATGAGGAAATCCAGCGGCATAAGGACTTGGTCGATACTATAATTGAAGTTTCATTGGGCATCGCCCTGATTCTTTTGATTGGTATTATCGTTTTAGGGTATAGAAACTACAGAGAAAAACAAAAGGCGGCTAAAGAAATACTTTTTCAAAAGAATGAAGCGGAAACACAGCGAGATTTGGCCAGCGAGCAGCGTGACATCGCCCAAAAACAGAAAGAGCAATTGGTCGTTATCAATAAGGAGATAACTGATAGTATTACGTACGCAAAGCGGATACAAAAAGCCATTTTACCCGCTGAGTCTGTTGTCAATCGAATTCTCAACAAGAGCTTTATATTCTATCGTCCAAAAGCGATTGTAGCAGGTGATTTTTATTGGGTGCATGAGGTAGATGGTTTGGTTTATTTCGCCGCTGCTGACTGCACCGGTCATGGGGTACCCGGAGCAATGGTTAGTGTAATTTGTTCAAATGCATTAAATCGCGCTGTAGATGAATACGATTTGAGAGATCCGGGCGAGATTTTAGATAAAACGATGGATTTATTAATTGATCAATTGGTCAGTGAAACCGAAAATGTCAAGGATGGAATGGATATTTCACTCTGTCGTTTAGATAGAAGTAAAAATCAAATTGTTTATTCCGGAGCCAATAATTCACTCTATATCGGTAGAGATTCGGAATCTGAGATAATTGAGTTAAAACCAACTAAGCAAGGCATAGGATGGGTTGAAAAACGATTGAGTTTTGAAAGCAAATCATTTCCGGTTTTAAAGGGAGATACCATTTATTCATTCACTGATGGATTTCCTGATCAATTCGGTGGTCCTCAAGGGAAGAAATACAAATACAAAACCTTTAAGAATTTCTTAATGGGAATTCAATCAAATTCTCTTAAGGAGCAGGAAATTGCCCTGGCGAATGAATTTGACCAATGGAAGGGTGATCTTGAACAATTGGATGATGTATGTGTGATTGGAGTTCGAGTTTAGAAATCCAAATCCCAAAGCGAAATTTCAAAAAGTCTATGAACGTGATGGACCGAGCACCCTAAATTCCTGTTTGCCAGAATTACTTGCCACTTTGCCACTTTGCCACTTTGCTACTTTGCTACTTTGCGTCCCTGCCTTTTCCGGCCAGGCAGGTTCGCGTGAAATAGGTATGGAAAAATTTACCTCAATGCTAAATCTGCATTAACCACAAATTATTAGCGGTATGTATTCAATTCAATTATAAAAATTCAGGACTGTATCATATTATTGTCCTAAAAAAAATGGAAGAGAACCCCTTATCAAAAATAATTGTTAACGCTGCCTTTCATATTCATAAAGAATTCGGTCCTGGATTATTTGAATCGGTATATGAACAGATTTTGTATCACGAATTAATAAACTCCGGACTGATTATTAAAAGGCAACAGGCAATTCCCGTTATCTGGAACGGACTCAAAATGGAACAAGGATTTAGGGCCGATTTAATAGTTAATGATAAGGTATTAATTGAAATTAAGTCTGTAGAACAGATTGCCAGAGTTCATCAGATGCAAGTGCTGACCTATCTAAAACTGAGTAATTTAAAGTTGGGTCTGCTAATTAATTTTAATGTCGACTTAATTAAAAATGGAATTCAAAGAATTGTTAATAAGCTCTAGTATAAAGTTAGTTTCACGCAAAGAAGATCCGCACGCTTATCGCGTGCTTAAAGGTGCAAACCTGCCTGCCTGGTTTACCTGCCGAAGGCATGGTAGGCCGGGACGCAAAGAAAAATTGAGACTCTGTGATTTTCTTACTTCAAATAAGAAATATCGATCGTCAAATCACTGTCGCTAAAGTCAGATTTTGAATCGAGCAATTCTCTTACTTTTTTATTCCACTTCAGTTGCTCGATTTTCACTTTTGCATGATCGGTGTATGCGTCATACTCTACTTGCATTTCATCTGCAGCATCGGATATTTTAATAAACTCGGCTTGAATGTCATCACCTATATCATCGAATGACTTGAATTTTAGCTCGGAAATTTTCTCACGCAATAAACGACTGTGATATTCTGTAATGTCAAAATGAAGTTGCTCATGCTTCAGGAGATAGTCCGTCACTGCATCTGTTTTCCAAGATTGCTTTGGATCAAAAACGGTGTTTACTTTAACACCCAGCTTATCACCCATGCCTTCAATCTGTAAATCGATTGCTGAATAAGTTAGGGCAGAATATGGACTGTCTTCAGGAACTTTACCCTTGAATTGTTTCCAAACTACTTTTCCTTCTGTCCAGTAAAAGTAGTTTCCGCCTTTTTGTTCGGGAGAGCCGGAATCGACGGTCGTAAATCCTAAGAGAAGTACGCTTGTCAAGATTAAAACCGTTTTCATTTGCTCGTAATTTCTTTTAAGGGATGCGTAGGAAATAAATGAGTGGAATTGGCGAAATTATCTTGTCCTTTTACAATCCAAAAAAAGATGAGAATAGCAGGGTTATTTGAACTTTTTTCTGGAGCAGTAAAAGGGCGAGAGAACGAGCCAAAACGGGCATTTATTTCCTACACATCCCTAAGATATCAAAAATGATTCCATTATGAGAAATTTTGCTTGTGATTCCCGATGGGCGGAAATGAATTGTACAAGGGTATGTTAAGGTCCTGTTACCTCCCTGTCTGGCATTTTGTTGTAAAAGGTGCCAATAAAAGTTTTAGACGCCTGTCTCTGAGAAGCTTGTAAACGACATTGTTAAGCGAAATTTTGCTTTGGCACGAATTATGAAGATTTTAGTAAAAATAGTTTATCTTTAAATATTTGTAATGCGATTTAAACCAGTATTGATAGCCCTTTGCGCACTTTTGGGAGTAACGGCTCATTCTCAGGGGTTTAATATGCATTTTTCCAATTCAATCGCAGATTGTTATGGTGCAGTTGAGGTACTGGATTATGATAATGAGTCCCGAGTGCAGTTTCCGGGAAATTATGGAGTGTACGATGAATTCGAGCATTTCTCGCCGGAATTTTCTGAGGTTAACGCGGTCTGGTTGCGGCTGGAACCAAATCTCGAAGGTCAGTTTGAGTTTGAGATTTATACGGAGAATAATGTAGATT
>CAZCAD010000114.1:0-8472 GCA_964496525.1 uncultured Flavobacteriales bacterium
CCCCGAAATTGTCAAAGATCATTTCTTCGTCAACCAAACCGGGGATGAGGTTTATTCCTTTCAATAATCCCAGTGGCTGATTTTTCGGCCCAACTAAGCAAACCTCAACATTGTTCTTCTTGAGATTTAGAACCGCATCCTCAAAGGCGTACAAACCGGATTGATCCATGTAAGGAACTTTGTCCATTCTAATAATAACATGAGTGGCCGTTGATGGAACCTTAGATGATATTTCTCTGAACTGATCTGTGAATCCAAAGAAAAGCGGTCCGTTTAATTGTTTGATGTAAACATTATCCCCAAACCCATCCGGTCCCTCATCATCAACCCAAAGTCTCTTTGCTTTTAAGGACGATAATGAAGTGTTCATTTTATTGATATCACCCATCTTTTTCATAAAAATTAAAGAGGACATAACCATGCCGAAGCCGACCGCCATAACCAGGTCTATACTAACTGCTAAAACCAGCACTATGAGCATAACAAGCACATCAGAAATGGGAGCCCTTCGAATTGCTCTTAGCCCTTTATAATCCATAACTCCTATTCCTACAGTTACTAATATGCCGGCTAATACAGCGGCCGGAATTTTAGACGCTATTGGCCCCAGAAACAGCATTATCGTGAGGAGTAAAAGAGCGGCTACCATGCCCGATATTTTTGTTTTACCACCGGAATTAATATTGACCAAAGTTCGTATCGTTGCTCCGGCTCCGGGAATAGCTCCAAAAACTGCGGCAATACTATTTCCTATACCCTGACCAACCAACTCTTGATTTGGTTTATGTTGTGTTTTAGTCATGTTATCGGCTACCACCGAAGTAAGTAAAGAATCAATGGCACCTAGAAAAGCAAGAGCCAAAGCAGTAAAAATATAGGGTGAGATCTGGCTCCAATTCAGACCGGTGAAAATCTCGAAATGAGGGACCGGTAAAGTCGATACTATTTCCTGTATAGGTCGATAGCTCAAATCCATTGCTACCGCGGCTCCGGAAACGACAAATAAAGCAACCAGCGTACTGGGAACTTTCAATGTTATTTTTTTGAACCCATAAATAATCAGAATGGTGAAAAGGGCCAGGGCCAATTCAGTATAATTGATATGTTGAAACATCCTCGGTAGCGACCTGACTGAACCGACTACGCCGGACGAATTGGTGCTCGCGATTGACCGGGCTTCTGCCATAATACGCTCTTCAGTAATTTCGTGCGATCTGGTCATCGTTTCTTCAAAACTTTCCAATACCAATATTCCCTCTTGCGATTCTTCGTGAAGAATTTTAGCAAGGATATTTTCTTCGGCCTGACTTTTAAATTGAGCAACGTATTTATCGTCCTCAGCGGTCACATATCCTATAACCGGAGCAATTTGTGTAATCAGAATAATCACGCCGATTGCGGTCATGAATCCTGAAACCACAGGATATGGGATATATTTGATATATTTTCCCAATCCAAGTAACCCTAATCCAATTTGGAACAGACCGGCAAGGAGAAAAACAAATAAAATTGCTGCCAGTGACTTTTCTAAATCTCCTCCATTTACAGATACAATTCCTGCAATAATTCCCATTGAGACGGCCGTCATTGGTGCAGTCGGACCCGATATTTGAGTTGGAGTACCGCCAAAAAGGGCAGCAAAAAATCCAACAAAAATGGCTCCTAAAAGGCCTGCCGTTGCTCCCATTCCAGAAGAAACTCCGAAGGCTAATCCTAAGGGTAATGCGACTATACCTGCTGTTAAACCTCCTAACAGGTCTCCCCTTATATTTTTAAAATCAAAAAATCCTTTCATTAATTTACCTATATGAGATTACCGCAAGCTACTGGGCTCGCTGAAATCTCTTTGAAACAAGAAAATTGTAACTGAAATCGCACCGAGATGGCGCTGCTCTCCGAGTATTAATTTTATAATAAAACGGACCTAAGGCCGTTTGGCATATTATTCAATAGCGGTACAGAACCGCTTACGAAAAGCTATTAGATAAAATCAGGGGGAGGGGTTAGCACGTCGATGTCGACGCTTCCTAAACCCCTGTTTTTTAACAAATATGCAGACCCACTCGCTCTTAATGTAGCAAGCCTTTGATGCCTGTTCATAATAAAATCGATTTCTTTTTCAGATTCCCTTTCAGATTCCCTTTCAGATTCCTTTTCAGATTCACCTTCTTCCTCAGCCGACCATTCACATGATTCAAACTGATCCCTTAATTCATATAACCCACAGAGTGAGCCAACAGCCAATGGCATTGCTATCATCAATATAAAAAGAGTGGCTATAATTCTTGCGCCTTGCACGGACGCAATATACACACTAATTTGGCTTTTCTCTCAGTTTTGGATAGGTCTTATCACTAGCTATTCAACAAAGCTGAAATAACTAAATCCGTCTTTGAACGTAGATATATGTGTTCATAGACTTCTCTTTATAGTCTCTAATAAAAAGACCACCACAGTTGATGAAAAAATGAGTGTCTTGCCGGGAAATATAGGGGTGAAGCAAAAAGATGTTCATTTTTTCAATACTTTTGCCTTGTGAAAGTTTACAAAAATATCGTGTCAGTTATACTCTTAGCCAGCTATAGTATTGTTGTACTCCATAATGTGATACCTCACGTCCATAATTCTTCGCATGAGCATGATATTGAGGTAGCTGCACTACAGGATTCTCATCACGGTCATTCTCACCACCATAGTCATGAATCCAATTCAAATTGGTTTGATTTTTTACTAGGGCTGTTGGGAGACATGGATCATTCCGACATAGGTGAAAACCATTTTGAAGATTTCACTTTGCAAAACAACAATAATTTCGATTTCACTCAATTCAATACCGGCGAGGTAGCTTTGGTAGCATCAATCGCACGTTTAGAATATTCCATTTCTAATCAAAAGAAAGGAGACTATTTCATCAGACCTCCTATTCTTTGTCAGCAATTCAATGGTTGCTCGGAACCTCCTAGGGGTCCCCCGTCTATTTCATAAGGCAAAGAAACCTCTTTGCACAGAACCTGTCTTTTGCAAAAGATGGGCATTCGCCATTACGCCCGATTTATCCAAGTCTCAATAGGAGAAAAAAATTAAACATAATATGGACTACAAACGTTTAGGTGCCATACTTTTTATTATCACATCAACATCTGTTCTTGCTCAAAACAGCATTGATCAGGCGATTGATTCTGTCAGGCAGAACAACAAGACTATTATTTCGGCGAAACAGTACGTTGTGGCCAGGGGTTTAGAATACCACAGCGGTATAACCCTTGAAAACCCATCATTATCTGCGGATTATATGATTGGGAGGCCGGTTGCAGGCGGTAATCAGGTTGATTTTTTAGCCGTTCAGGGTTTTGATTTCCCGACGACCTATTTCAAAAAAGGAGAATTGGCCGATCAGAGGTCGGAGCTGCTAAACATCGGATTGAGAGAATTGGAACAAAATCTTTTTCTTGATGTTAAATTATTGGGGCTGCAGATGATCTCCCTGAATCGACAAAAGTTAGTTCTGGAAAAACGAAAAGTTAACTCAGAGTTAATCGTAGCGGATTATCAAAAGAAATTTGACCTGGAAGAAATCAATGCGCTGGATCTGAATAAAGCCAAAATTCAGCTGTTGCGGATTAAATCAGGTTTGCGTTTAATTGAAAGCCAGATTTTAATAAAAACGCAGCATCTGACTGAATTAAATGGTGGTTCGCCTTTGACAATAGTCGATACTCTTTATCCCATTTCCCCCCTTGTTCCTTTGTTTGAAACTTTAGAAGTCTCTATTGAAGCTGTTGATCCTCGGTTAAAATGGCTCGATCAGCAAAAAATCATTTATCAATCGCAAGTTGATGTAAGCAAGGCAATGGCACTGCCCAAGTTTGAGGCAGGGTATCATTATCAATCCGTATTAGGTCAAACGTTTAACGGTGTTCATGTTGGAATGACAATTCCACTCTGGCAATCCAAAAACACAGTCAAGGCCAGCAAAGCAAATGTTCAATACGGCAGTCTTCAATTAGACGAACACAGAGTCGATCATTATTTTGAAATAAAAGAACTGTATGAGCAATATGAAAATTTAAAAAGGACGCTCGAAGAATATAGGGTAGCCTTGGAGGGCTTAAATAGTGAAGAGCTGCTATCAATATCCCTAGAATTGGAAGAAATCAATTTTATCACCTATTCAATGGAGCTTCAATACTACTATGCAACTTACGACCGGTATGCTCAGATGGAACTTGAATACCATTTGATTCTGGCCGAACTCTTTAAATATCAATTATAAACTCTAAAATAAATACAATGAAAAAATTAGTCACAATTCTATTGATCAGCTCATTTTACATAATGGGTTGCGGTAATAACAGCGAAAATGAAGACGATCATGGTCATGAACATGGCGATCACGAAGATCATGGAGGTCATGATCATACAGACGGAGGTGAACATGACCATGATAATGGGGGTCATCACGAACAGGAAGAATTCACTATTGATGATGATAGTTTAGACTCGGATAATCATGACCATGATGATCATTCGCACGAACACTAAAAGCACATAACAATGAATAATATCAGTAAAGTAATACTGGGCATTTCAGTCGTTTTATTTTGCGCCTGTGGGCAGAAAACTGATGATCCACACGATCATGAAGTAGAAGAAACAACCCTCTCATATACGGTATGGACGGATAAAACGGAGTTGTTTGTGGAGTTCAAGCCATTAGTCGTTGGAGAACTCATTAGTTTCGCTGCCCATTTTTCGGAAATGGAAAATTTTAAAGCTATTACTGAAGGAAAAGTGACGGTGAGCCTGATAAAAGGAAAAAGTGGGATTCGAAATACCGTCGATGCCCCTACTTCCCCCGGGATTTTCAGACCCTCTTTGGAACCAAATGAAGTGGGCATATACGATCTTATTTTTGAGATTGAAACACCGACTATAGGGGATAAAATTGTCCTCGAAAATATAGAGGTGTATGCCACCAAGGAAGAAGCTCAGAAAGAGAATCCCGGAGAAGAAGAAAATCCAAATGAAATAAGTTTTCTCAAAGAACAGGCATGGAAAATGGAGTTTGCAAATTATCCGGTTATAAGAGATACCGTTTATGATATTATCAAAACCGGTGGTCAAATCCTTCCGGCTCAAGGTGATGAAAAAACGATAACAGCCACTGCCAACGGAATTGTTGTTTACAGTTCAAGGAGTTTGATTATTGGATCGGAGATTTCAAAAGGACAGAAGTTGTTCGCTGTGGTCGGTGGAAACATATCCAATGATAACGTAGAAACTCAATTCTCAAATGCGAAATCTAATTATGAACGTGCCAAATCGAATTTTGAGAGAAAGGAAAAATTATACGAATTAAAAGCCATCGCTAAATCAGAATATGAAGAGGCACTGAACGAATTTGAATTAGCTAAAATCGAATATTTTAATCTTTCCCGGAATTTTAGCAAAAACGGAAAATCGATTAAATCTTCATCGTCCGGATATATTAAAAGTCTGTTCAAACAAGAGGGAGAATATGTAGAGGCAGGTGAACCACTTGCCGTAATAACACAGAACAAAAGGCTGACTATTAAAGCTGATGTTGCACAGTTAGATTATCAACGGCTCAATAGTTCTATCTCAGCAAATTTTCTTTTTAATAAAAAAACGTATTCGATTGAAGAATTTAACGGTCGTCTGCTCTCGTATGGTAAAAATGTCAGCGGTGAAAGCCCCAAAATTCCGGTCTATTTTGATCTCGACAATACTGGAGCCTTGTTAGCAGGTAGTTTTATTGAAGTGTGGATCAAAACTAACCCACAACCCAAAGCTTTAAAAATACCTGTTTCAGCACTGCTGGAAGATTATGGGATCTATAGTGTAATTGTTCATACAGCCGGAGAGAGTTTTGAAAAACGGGAAGTAATATTGGGTGCGTCAGACGGACTGTTTGTTCATATCATATCCGGCGTAAAAGAAGGAGAACGGGTAGTAACAAAGGGAGCATACCAGGTCAAAATGGCTTCTATGGGTGGTCAGGTTCCGGCACACGGACACGCACATTGAGGATGAATTTATGCTAAATAAGATACTCGAAATATCATTAAACAACCGATTTCTTGTCTTACTGGCGGCTGCAATTCTCAGTTTCTCCGGGGTATATGTCATTAAAACAATGGAAGTTGATGTATTTCCGGATTTGACAGCTCCTACTGTTACCATTTTGACCGAGTCACATGGAATGGAGGCTGAGGAGGTTGAGCGATTGGTCACTTTCCAAATTGAAACAGGTTTAAACGGCTCACCGAATGTTAGAAGAATTCGATCTTCTTCCGCTGCTGGAATTTCAATCGTCTGGGTTGAATTTGAATGGGGGACTGAAATTTATAAGGCCAGACAAATCGTCGGTGAAAAGATTCCGGCTATAAAGGAAAAACTACCGGAAGGTGTTGGAGAGCCGACCCTCGCACCTGTGTCTTCTATCATGGGAGAGATCATGATCCTATCCGTAACCTCAGATTCCTTATCCCCGATGGAACTTAGGACAATAGCCGATTGGGAAATTCGCCCTCGGATTAAGGCCATAAGTGGGATCGCGAATGTAGTGGTGATGGGAGGCGAATACAAGCAATATCAAATACTGGCGTCACCCTTAAAAATGGATTATTATGGAGTATCACTTCATGAACTCGAGATGGCCGCTAAAAATTCCAATCTTAACGCTACAGGTGGATTTTACAGTGAATATGGAAATCAATATACAATCAAGGGAGAAGGAAGAGTTCATTCTGTCGAAGACATCGCAGGAGCATTTATTAAGAAAAAGGGAGATCAGACAATAACCATAGGAGATGTTGCCGAAGTCAGGATCGGTGGCTCTGATAAAATTGGGGAAGGTTCAATGAATGGAAACCCCGCAGTGATTTTGACAGTAACAAAACAACCGCTCACTAACACCCTTGAGTTGAGCGAGAATCTGGATAAGGCCGTAGAGGAATTATCAGCGTCGCTTCCAGAATCCGTAGAGATCAATAACCAGGTATTTCGACAAGCCGACTTCATTGAATCGTCCATAAGTAATCTACAACAAACCCTTTTGGAGGGAGCTTTTTTTGTAATTATCATACTCTTCATTTTCTTAATGAATTGGCGAACTACGATAATTTCGCTCCTGGCAATTCCACTTTCTCTTGTCGTATCATTTATTGTATTAAAGGGGATGGGATACACAATTAATACCATGAGTTTAGGTGGCATGGCTATCGCAATTGGCGCTCTCGTTGATGATGCCATTATTGATGTGGAGAACGTTTATAAACGTCTTAGAGAGAATATAAAAAGATCACCAAATGATCGAATTCCTACTATTAAAGTGGTGTTTGAGGCATCAATAGAGATCAGGAGTTCAATCATTATCGCAACGCTTATCATCATCGTCTCTTTTGTTCCCCTATTCTTTTTGGGAGGAATGGAAGGCAAGTTATTGCAGCCTTTGGGCATCGCTTTTGTCACTTCCGTATTAACATCATTGGCCGTAGCCGTTACCATTACACCGGTACTCTGTAGTTACTTATTGAAAAATGAAAAATTATTGAAGCGTCAGTCAGACGGAACAAAGGTAGAGCGATTACTTCAGAGTGGATATGAGAAGGTCTTAAAGCGATTTCTTTCTTATCCTAAAATGACCATTTCGGGAACAGTCGTAATTTTCGGCCTAAGCCTGCTATTTGCAGCTGGACTTGGGAGAAGTTTTCTGCCTGAATTTAACGAAGGTTCTCTTGTAATAAGCGTTGTAGGCCCACCATCCATGTCCTTGGAAGAAAGCAATAAGATCGGCCTGATGGCAGAACATATTCTTTTAACCGTGCCTGAGATTGATGTGGTGACCAGAAGAACCGGACGAGCAGAATTAGATGAACATGCACAAGGAGTTAATGCGGCTGAAATTGAGGTGCCGTTTATTCTGGAAGACAGGTCGAAGGAAGAATTTCTTGAAGAGGTGAGAAATAAATTAACCGCTGTTCCGGGTGTGAATATTACCATCGGGATGCCAATTGCTCATAGAATTGATCACATGCTTTCGGGTACAAGAGCCAACATTGCCATAAAGGTCTTTGGGCCCGAATTGAATAAGCTGTTTACAATTTGCAATGAAATCAAGAACAATATAGCTGATATTGATGGGCTTGTAGATGTATCGGTAGAACAGCAAATCGAAGTTCCTCAAACACGAATTATTCCTAATCGTGAGCTGCTTTCAAGGCATGAAATGACCGTGTTTGATTTTGCAGAATTCATTGATGTGGCATTTGCCGGAGAGCCCGTTTCACAAGTTTATGAGGGACAGAAGAGTTTTGATATGCTTGTCCGTTATGATACCTCCGCAAGAGGTGGAATAGAAAAAATGAAAAAGGCGTTGATCGACTTGCCAAACGGCACTAAAATTGAATTGGGCCAGATAGCCGAGATCAAATCTGTTAGCAGTCCTAA
>CAZCAD010000115.1:0-8471 GCA_964496525.1 uncultured Flavobacteriales bacterium
AGAGTGGGCATAATCCTTATTTGGAGGAACCGGAGAAGTTTTATAAACTCTTTGATGCGTTTTTTGGGGTGGAATAGCAATTCAGAAAATTTATTTGATTCTCTTCCTTGAGTTCCTGTTTTTTGCTTGATCTAGCTCTAAAATGAACGAAAAACCCCTAACTTCATTACAGACTTGCTTAATTATAGCCCTTATTCTATTACAAATAAGAGACAAGAAGCAAAGAACGTTCATTCTCCACATAACTCCCTGAACTTTGGCTCGTCGAGAACGCTACCATATTTTTTTGCCATCCTGTAATTAATACACGCCTTTTCCGACTCTGATTTCTTTACATAATAATTTCCCTTAGTCATGTACAAATCCTGCAATAGTAATGCATAGCCATCTTTATATCTTTCAGGTATATTATCAACAGAGTAGCCTTTTTCGCAGGCAGTAATCGCAGTTTCCAAAGTCTGAAGCGTATTTTCTTCATCTCCGATTTCGTAATAGGTAAATGCCATATAGCTTAAACATTGATTGAGCATCCAAAATTCTTCACCTGTTTTTTCATCTTTCCTTATGAACGACCACAAGATGCGATCAACCAATGGTTTTACACTTTCAAACCTTTTCAACTCATAGCAACACACCGTCTTATAATAACACCATCGGATAAGTTGGTTAGTGCTGGTGACATGGAGATTAAGCTCTAATAAAGTAAGTGCCCCTATATAATTAGCCTTGGCCACATAATCGCCAATACCCAACATGAATTCCTCCACTTCTGTGGAGTCCATCTTTGACGGTCTTAGCTGCAACGATTGAATTTCATTGTCGTCAACTAAATCAATGGCGTGGTGGACTGACATTGCCAAGGAAACATTTTCTCTGTAACTCCCGACGTACATAATACCGCAGACCTTAGCTTTATGATCAAATAAGGGTCCTCCACTGCTCCCCGGATAAGAGCGAATATCAGTAGTCAAATCCCACAGATTATTCACTCTTCTTTTATCTGTAATCCTGCCTCCGGCGAAAGCATACGATTCGTCATTGGGATGACCACAATAATACACCATCGTGCCCGTGTCGGAAACCTCCGGATTGATTTTCAAATAATGTCCGCTCTTTTCCTTGACCCTTAATATTATCATATCGCAAGCACGGCTGGACGCAAGAACAGAATCCACCGTAAATACCTGTCCTTTTTGATTCGTTATTTTGGGGAAATCGTTCATGTGGAAAACATGAAAACAACTAATAATAGTTGACTTGCCGATAAAGAAGCCGGTTCCTTTTTTTACTTCAGCCGTATTTGACAACAGTTGTATTTCCACAACCGCCGGCAGAACTTTCGACCTGAGCTTTTCCGGGATTTGAGAAAAGGAAATGGATGGTATTACCAACAACAGCATCATGATATGTCGAAGAAAAATTTGCATCTTGCCCTGTAAAAGTACTAATCTCAATAAGCTTCGTTTTTTTTTTCAAAATGGCCATCAAATACACCATAAAAGACCTACATTATTATGCCGGTGAGCGAGGAGGCCGGTGTTTGAGTAAAGAATACGTGAATTCCAAAACTAAGTATACCTGGCAGTGTAAAAAAGGACATCGATGGGATACACTTTTCCATATTGTGCAGAGTGGAGGCTGGTGTCCACATTGTGCCGGAAGAGCACGGTTGACAATTGAAGATATGCATGAGACGGCAAAAAAAAAGGGTGGCAGATGCCTGACAAAGGAATACGTTAACTCTAACACGAAAATGTTATGGCAGTGTGAAAAAGGACATAAGTGGATGGCTCAACCCAAGAAAATAAGGAGCGGTCGCTGGTGTCCGCATAAAAAGTGCAGGTATGAAAATGTCGCCAAAAAATTGCGAAATGATATTGGCGATTTGAAGGAACTTGCCAAAAACAAAGGTGGGAGGCTCTTGTCGAGAAAATATAAAAACCGCCATACGAATCTTAAGTGGCAATGCAAAGATGGGCATAAATGGTACGCAAACTCTTCAAACGTTATTTTCGGCAGGACCTGGTGTCCGGTTTGTGCTCGGAGAAAGGCTTAGCAAAAGATATGCAATAGTAATGTACAGACCTTGCATTTATGATGATCCGCTCAGCCGGAAATTCATAAGCGATTCGTTTCTCGAAATTCACTATTCAGTATAAAACATTTATGCCGAAGGCGCAGTTTGAAATGTTGAGAAGAGCGGACACAATCCTTATTTGGAAGAACCTGAAAAGTTCTATAAACTTTTTGATACGTTTTTTGGGGTGAAATAATGTGGATGGATGTGTAGAAAGCTCATAAGGAATCTAAAGAGTAATCAAATCGCAATTTGAGATTTGTAAGAATTCAACCTTTTGCTATCTTGCCGACATGAAGCGTTTCCTGTTCGCCATAGCGTGTATTACCTTAATTCTCGCTTGTTCATCTGATGATGGATTGTCTCCGGAGAAGGAATACGAATACTTCTACGAAGACTCAAAACCCTGGACTCGCTGGTGGTGGTTTCAGGCCGAAATCAAAAAGGAGGATATTCGCGAACAATTAAACTGGACAAAGGCAAATGGATTCGGAGGCGTCGAAGTGGCCTGGCTTTATCCGCAATATTATTTCAATCGCAGCCTCCCCTGGGATACTGCGACCTATCAACGATGGTTGAGTCCTGAATTTCAAGAGATCGTTGAATTCACCAAGTTTTATTGCGATAGTATTGAAATAGGTTGTGATTTTACCTGTGGCACCGCATGGCCATTTGGTGATAGTTACGTTCCTACCGAAGAATCCACAAGGATTTATAAAGACACCTCTTTCTCGCAGCAAATTAAGTTTAGCTGGGAGTACAGGGATTATGGATTAGTGATTGATCACCTCAGTGGAACTGCGACAAGGAATTATACGAAACGGCTGCTGGACGCTTTTAAGGGAGGTCTTGAGGGTTCAAGGTCCGCCATGTTTTGTGATAGCTGGGAAATTAAACTGAATGCGAGAAATAAACTCTGGACGAAAGGCTTTTCAAGAGATTTTGAAAAGAAATTCGGCTACGACATTGGTCCATTCATGGAAGACAGTCTGGACAATTTTCCACATGTACGATACGATTATATGCAGCTACTCTCTCAAATCGTGATTGATAGTTTTTACATTCCTTACCACGAACTTTGTAATCAATACGGAACGGTAGACCGAGTCCAATGCCTCGCTTCTCCGACGGATGTGATGACGGCCTATTCGATTCCGGACATCCCGGAGACGGAGTGTATGCTGAATAATCCCGACTACTCAAGGATAGTATCATCGGCGGCTTGCTTGTCCGGCAAACGAGAAATTTCCTGTGAAACTTTTACCTGTATGTATGGTTTTCCAAAAGTCTTTAATCGTGAGGAGCAAACGGCTGATTTGAAAATGGTGGCTGATGCCATGTTTGTCAATGGGATCAACCAAATATTCTGGCATGGGATGCCTTATAATCCTATAGGTTCCGATTCTGTCGAATGTTTTGCATCTGTCCATGCCTATAAAGGAGGAAATCTTGAAGATGAGCTCCTGGATTTCAATAATTACATGGCCAGGGTTTGTGACTATATGAAAAAGGGAAAGACTTATTCGGATGTCGCGGTTTACATTCCTTTTGAGGACGGAGTAATGGCCGGTGCCTTGCCCGAAGAACGAAGACGCGTTTGGATTTGGGGCGAATATGAGATGCGTTACATTCATTATCCAAAGGAAGTAGAAAGTCATCATCCGCTTTGGATTAACAGACATTTCCTGGAAAGAGCCTATTTCGTCGATGGAAATATTCAAGTCGGAGATGCCGTTTTCAAAACGCTCTACATTGATGTTGAGTGGATGGATAGCGACGCTCTAACTGCGATTCTAGGATTCGCCAAAGAAGGATTTCGTGTTTGTCTCAAACGAGATCCAAAAGAACCGGGGAAAAAAAAGTCGGGCGACTATGCCAAACGATTGAAAGAATTGAAAGCATGTTCCAGCGTTAGTCGGGAATTCAAACCCGCAGCATTTCCTTTGGTCACCGGCGAAGAGCTGCCGGATTATTGGTGTAAGAAAAATAAGAAAGAGCTTTATATTTTCTTTGCGCATCCTTTTTGTCAGGATCTGGCGTATCCGATCGCTTCAGGGCAGAGTTTTACAACAGAAACAATCACGAGAAATATCACGATCAATGCCAATGGTAAAATTACCGAAATGAATCTGCACTTTCGGCCTTATCAAAGCATTATGCTAAAGATTTCGGCTAATGGTTCCGTCACCCAGGAGGATATTGAATTTATACCTAAGGATCCGGTTGTGAAGCCATTGGATCCGAATATTCGGATGAATTTTTAGTTAGAGCATGGATTTTAGAGCATAGAGCATAGATGATAGATTTTGGAGCATAGATTTGGGAAGGGTCAATAGTCTATGTTCTAAAATCTATCAGCCTGACATCCAAGTACAGCCCTCTTCGAGTCTCTGCTTCTTGGCGTCTTTGCGTGAAATTTTTCTTTTCACCACAAAGGGCGCAAAGTTTTTCGCAAAGTATTCTAAGAGACCAAGGGATAATTGAGCTTCGGGATTTTGGTATTTGTGATTTGAGAAGTGTCAGTAGTCTATGTTCTAAAATCTATCAGCAAAGCGGTCTAGTATCTATGCCCCAAGATAACTCCCCCAGCCAATAATCACTGTAGATCCAATAACCGTAAGAAGCGCCACGGTAATTTTCATTCGTGTGCCTGTACTCACTCCACTCCATTCCTTAAAATAAATTCCCCAGAGCGTACTGAAAACAACAATGAAGGACATGTGCAGCGACCAGCTCGCAAACTTATAATCACCCAAATAGGAGGTTCCCATGCCGTAGAACATAAACTGCTCATACCAAATGATTCCTGCCAAGGCCGAGAAAATGTAATTGTTCAGCATCGGTTTTTTGGTATCGATGTAATCCCTGGCCGATTTGTTTTTAATATTCAAGAAAACGCAGGCGACAAAATTGAGTGTAAATCCACCAAGGAGAATGTAGATTAAGACAGCACCGTTTGACCAAAGAGCATCACATTCCAGCGCGACCGAAAGTTTTGCAATTGGCTCTCCGGCCTCTATTCCAAATGCGAAACAGGAACTCATAATGCCTGAAAAGGTGGCTACAATTAAGCCTTTCTTCAAGCTGAATTCAGCTATAGATGCTTTTTTCTCTTCTTCAGGCAGCTCTCTTTCCTTACTCACACCCGCCCATCCACAGATTCCAATTCCGACCAGGCATATCAGCACTCCCGCTAAAGTGACCAAACCGGATGTTGTGCTCAACAACTCTCCCATTTGTCCTTTGTAAATAGGCGGAATGATCGTTCCAAATGCGGCACAGAATCCGATGGCAACTGCCATTCCCAAAGAAAGTCCGAGATACCGGATTGTCAGTCCAAAAGTCAGGCCCCCTATCCCCCAGAGCATTCCAAAAATAAAGCACCATAATTTAGCATCGGCAGGAGCCTCAGCAAGTATCTGGCCCAAATTCGGAACAGTCAACCAGGCAACAAACCATGGCGCAATTAGCCAAGAGAAAAAACCAGCAGCCAACCAATAACTTTCCCACGACCATTTTCTGACGCGCTTAAAAGGAACGTAGAAACTCCCGGAAGCTAAACCTCCGATAGCATGTAATAATATGCCCCAAATTGCTCCCATACTTACTTTAAATCAAAGGGTATTCCTGTCTCTCTTGAGATATCCATCAAATCGTCAACAACGGCTTTTATTAAAGGTACTCCATTTTCAGTTCGCTCCTTTTCCGCCACCCTCTCGGGGTCTCCCGGAATGAGTGGTCCATCGGTCTCCGGTTGTGGAGTTGCTGCTCGAAAAACTTTGATCCACTCATCGATCTGCTTCTTGAATTCTGTTTTATCAATAAACCCATCAATATCCCAGGCTCCAAAAAAATGGCCGATCCCCTTGCCAACCTGACGATCAGGAATAGCTTGCTGCAACGCAAAGGGCGGTGCGAATGGTCCCCAGTTTGCACCGCTGAGTACACAGCACAGCACATCTACCATCGACGCAAGACAATATCCTTTATGTCCGCCGTCTTCTCGAATCGAACCAAGCGGTAACATAGCTCCACCATCCATCATTTCACTTGGCCGATCCGTAGGATATCCTTCCTTGTCCAGACCCCAGCCTTTTGATATCGTATTTCCGCACCGATGTGCCATTTCAATTTTTCCATAAGCAACGGCTGAAGTCGCCATATCGATGACCACAGGAGGCTCGTTCAGTCCGGGAAAAGCGGTTGCGATGGGATTCGTCCCCAACATTTTTTCTGAACTCCACAATGGAGCAACCAGTTTGGTGGAATTAGTCATTGCCATTCCGATCAGGTCTCTTTCCAATGCTTTCAAAACGTAATAACCGGCTATGCCATAGTGATTGGTATTTCTTACACTGATCCATCCTGAGCCATACTCTTCAGCCTTGTCCATCGCTATTTCATTCGCTTTCGGACCCACAACCAATCCGAGACCATTGTCACCATCAACGGTTCCTACACTTTTCTTATCCCGAACTAAAGAAATATTAGGTGTTGGGTTTATTCGACCCAAAGTCAACATATCAAAATAAGAATGAAGACGCGCGACACCGTGACTGTCAATTCCTCTTAAATCACTTTTTGCCAATACTTCTGAGGCTAATTTCGCATCTTCAGCCGGCACTTTGAAATGCCTGAAAACATTGCACGAAAAATCTTGCAATTGCTCGATTGAAAAGGTCTGTAAGTCAGTATTTGGCAAGATCTTAGTTTTTTCTAAAGTAAAGTATTTTGCCTCGTTTGAGGCCTCAATTGAGTGAAAATTTTCTACATTTAGTACCGATGCCTGTTGATCAGAAAACATTCAAGCATGTTGACTTTCTCTGGGATGAGTCAGCAGCTACCAAAGTCGGTAAGAACGAAGTGGATTTGCTTGTTTACCGTTCCAATCTTTTGGGAGCCGATCTGAGGATCACCAACTTCGCCGGAGGGAATACGAGTGTAAAAAACCCAGAGACCGATCCGCTGAGCGGAGATCAGGTAAATATCCTTTGGATAAAAGGCTCAGGTGGCGATCTCGGAAGTATGAAGAGAGACGGTCTTGCTTCGCTTTATGTTGATGGACTGGAAAAACTGAAAGGGCATTATAAAGGAATCGAAGATGAAGATGAGATGGTCGCCAAACAGAATCATTGCATTTTTAATCTCAACCCAAGAGCACCCTCTATTGATACCACACTACATGCCTTTTTGCCATATAAGCACATCGATCATTTACATCCGGATGCTATTATCGCTATTGCCGCTGCGAAAGATGGTGAACGATTAACAAATGAGATTTTTGGAGGCAAGATTGGATGGATACCCTGGCAGCGACCCGGATTTGATCTGGGATTGCAGTTGGAACAAGCCATAGAAGATAATTCTGGATTGAGAGGATTGGTTTTAGGAAGTCACGGTCTCTTTACCTGGGGAGAAACATCCTTCGACTGTTATGTCAATAGTTTGGAGATTATCGAGCAAGCCTCTGTCTATCTTGAAAAAAATTACGGGAAAACCAGGCCCATTTTTGGGGGAACCAAAGGGGGCTCCCTTGACCAATCCGTTCGTCAACACAATGCAGCACGAATAATACCACTACTCAGAGGCCTGTGCTCATCTGAGAACAGAATGGTCGGTCATTTTACAGATGATGAGAGAGTTCTGGAGTTCGTGAACAGCGAAGACCTTCATAAATTAGCACCAATGGGCACATCCTGTCCGGATCATTTTTTAAGAACAAAAATCTGTCCACTTATATTGAATGCTGACCCCATTAAGAAAGTAACTAAAGCTGACCTCGAATCGGCCTTTGAAGATTTCAGAGCCAACTACAATGCGTATTATGAGCGCTGCAAAAAAGAGAACAGTCCCGCAGTTCGTGATCCAAATCCGGTGGTAATTCTCTGGCCGGGAATTGGAATGTTCACCTTTGCGAAGAATAAACAGACGGCCCGTGTAGCCTCGGAGTTTTATATCAATGCCATCAACGTGATGAAGGGAGCCGAGGCAATTTCGGAATATCAAGGTCTGCCAGAGCAGGAAGCCTTTGACATTGAATACTGGTTGTTGGAGGAAGCGAAATTACAGCGAATACCTGCCGAAAAACCATTGTCAAGGAGAGTGGCCCTAATCACCGGTGCAGCAGGAGGAATTGGCAAGGCAACGGCAACTAAATTGTTAGCTGAAGGTGCCTGCGTCATTCTGGCTGACAACAACAAAGACTTGCTTGAAAAAACCGCGACTGAATTGGAAGAAGTCTCAGGAAAGGATAATGTCACCTCAATTTCATGGGATCTGGAATCTGAGGTTCTGGCCATGGTTAGAATCAGAACCGCCTTGCTTCATTTCGGCGGGATCGATATCGTGATCAACTCGGCCGGTTTGGCAAGATCTTCAGAATTAACTGAAACCT
>CAZCAD010000116.1:0-5598 GCA_964496525.1 uncultured Flavobacteriales bacterium
ATGACCGAAAATATCAGGAGATTTTCTACCGTCGTTATGCAAAGGTCATGTACCGGGTCTGCAAGACATACACTGAAGACCGGGACGAGGCAATGGATTTTTTGCAGGAAGGCTTCGTCACAGTTTTCCGTAGCCTAAAGAACTATCGATTTGAAGGGTCTTTAGAAGGCTGGGTTAAGAAAGTCATTGTTTTCAAAACAATCGATGAACTCAGAAAAAGAAAACGTTACGAAGAGGTGATTTCCGACTATCATTTGGAATCAGTATCAGACATTGAGGTTGAGGAAGATTCTTCGTTTCTGCCTTCTCCCCAAAAGATTCGGGCATTAGTTAATTCTTTACCCGGCAAAGCAGGTTTAGTTCTAAAACTATATGTCCTTGAGGGCTTAACACACGCTGAAATAGCTGAATACATGGATATTACAGTTGGCACATCAAAATCTCAGCTGAATAGAGCTCGCCAATTAATTAAATCATCAATTTCAACAACAGGTGAGTAAAGGAAACGAACATATCGATGACATTATCAAAGGAGGATTTGGTGAGGACGATGGTGATTTTGATTTTTCTTCATGGTCGAAAATTGAGCAAAAGTTAGACGGCTCCTCTTCTATAGATTCTCAAATTAAAACGGCCTTTACGGCAATTCCTGTTGAGGAACCGCACGAGGCTTGGGAAGGTATTAGTGAGGATTTGGATATCGATACGGTGTGGAGAAGATTAGAAGGCAGAAGAAGAAGAAGGCCGGTTGCAATTTGGTGGACTGCCGCTGCTGTTGGGCTTCTTTTGGTCTATACTTTGTTTCAAATGGACGTATTTAATGCAAACGAGCAAAGTAATTCAAGCAAGAATGTTCAGGGGAGTGAAATTGACAATATTGAGTCCGAGGGTAATTCAGATTTCACACCGGTTAATAAAGCTGATAATGAGGAGGCAAGCTCCAACTTTGGTACAAATGATGAGGTTCGCTCAAATGAAATCATTGAATCTGAAGCGAACGAAAACACTATAGCCAATGTGTCGATTGAGACTAACTCAAACGTGAATGAAAATACAGATCAGATAACAACCAATTCGCGCCCTGATGACGTCAATGTCTCTATTAAGGATGTAAGAGTGGACCTGTCTAAGCTACCGAATAAAGATGTTAATCCATTACCACACTTGTACCATATTCCCTCAATTAATATACCACTCGTTGGGTTTGATAGCACAACAAGTCCACCGGAAAAGATTAGACGATGGACAGTGGGACTTGTGGCAGGACTTGATAATACGTGGATATTGGATGCCACAACAAGGCAAGGATTCAAAAAAAATACTCTGACAATAAATAAATTATCGTTTCAATCTTCTTATGGAATTTTTGGAACCTTTCATATGAATAAAGGATATTCTTTGAGTAGTGAATTGTTCTTTCACACAAATTCAGTTGCTACTAATAGGCTCTATGTCGAAGGAAACTTCGAGGAGAAAGAGCTATCACTGCGTTATTGGAAAGCAACTTTGATGTTAGGGAAGAAATATCCCTTGATAAAGTCAAATAAAAATCTCTTCTGGAACCTCAATACAGGTGTTTATGCCGGCTATCTAAGAGACAATGAGACAAAGTATGACGGCATAATTAAAGCAAAAGAGTCACCCTACAAAAAAGGCGACTTTGGTATAAAGGCCGAGTTGGGGCTGATTCGTAATTTTAATAGATTAAATCTTCAGTATGGTGTTCATTCGGACATTGGCTTAATAAACGTTTATGCCGGAAATCAAAAGCTGCCGGAGTTATTCAATAGGTCTCGTAATTTTCGGCTTGGATTTTATTTACGTCTCGGATTCAATCTATAGGCAGACTTCTAATAATTTCCGGTCAGGCGATCGACATCTCAGGATAAGGTCTTGTGCAGAAAAAACTTTCTCAACTTATAATTGTTATAATTTCTATTACATCACATTGATTGCTGGGACACATTAATTTCTTGGGGACTAAGCAAAAAGTCTGTGCAATCAGAACAGGAAAAATGTGGGGTCGGTTAGGTCTCTTAAATTGGCTCTGAAGAGTTTTATTTTAGAGTTAAAAGATTCAGCATTGGCGTTTTGTAGTGGTCTACCCGATTAGGACAGATTTACTTCAAAGCTAAGTTTTCTTTAACCGCGGAGGACCTTTAGATTCAATCAAGAAATCGGCCCTATAGCCACATTCCAAGTGGACATCTTCGTAGATCAATGGAAGTGCTCTTTGCCTCTCAACCTTCAAGTCCGTTTTGGCTAATTCATAAGCAAGACACGCCTCGTAAGCAGATTCTAATAGTCCAGGCCCCAGTGCCCTATGTACGTTAATCGCACATCCTATTATTATTTGGGTGATATCATTCTCTTTCATTTCTCTGCGACCCTCCGCGTATTCCTCCTTTTTCTCTGCGGTAAAAAAAGAAAAGTAGATATGCCATTTTATTTAATTGGGATTATTTTGAAATTAAATCCTTGATCCGTCCATTCTTTCAGGAGTATTGGAAGTTCATTTTTCAGTTGCGGAAATGCTTTCTCTGAGTCATGAAAGACGACAACCGAGCCTGCTCTGACCAACTTCCTGATTTTATTCATTCGATCTTCAGAAGAAAGATCCACATCATAATCATAAGACATGACAGACCAAAACACCGCCTGATATCCGAACTCCTTTTGGAGATATTTGAATTGAGAGGATCTGATTTTCCCATAAGGAGGCCGATACAATTTACTGTGACAGATTTCAGCGCCTTTTTTCATATCCTCGAAATATTGTTCGTCAGCAACTTTTAATCCATGCATGTGTGAATAAGAATGATTGCCTATTAAATGTCCTTCAGATCTGATTCTGTCCAACAATTCCGGTTCTTGTTCGGCCTTTTTGCCGACACAAAAGAAGGTGGCTTGGGCATTGTAGTCAGCCAATAATTCAAGCAGCCACAGAGTACTGATCTCAGAAGGCCCATCATCAAAAGTTAGATAAATGGTATTTTTTGAAGACGGATAATCCCAAATCGCATCGGGGTACAATAACCGCAGCCATTTTGGAACCGTGTAGAGACGCATGAGAATTGTTTATCACTGACAGTTAACACCGATTTGCAAAAAGAAGGCATCAAAGGTTGATGCGACTTTCTGTCTTGCATTCGGACTATCTTTTCTGATAGCCCGAAGTCCACTACAAACTTGGGTGGTTTGCGTATTATAGCGAGTCTCTACCTCAGTTTTAAACTCATCGCTTGTGCCATAAACCTGACAAGCGCGGTAAATAGCGAAGATTCCACGATAAGCCGAGAACATTTCATCGATCATTGGTGACTGGGCGCTGAACTCAGGATCAATGTCCAGGAAGTAAGTAATTTCTTCTTCAAACAGATCCAACATAATACGACTGTACTTCTCTGCATTTTCTTCATCACCCACCATATAGTAAGTAGTAATGTAAGATGGCATAACCCGCCCAAAAGGTACATTTTCATGTGGCATCATCACCAAACTATGGTTCAGCACCTCCGTCACCTTTTTCGCATTCTCTTCCATTACAGCTTTTGCCTCTTTAATTAAACTAGGGGCATCACCTCTTCGAATATCAGTTCCGGTAGGTATGGTGATTATCTCATCCGCATCGACATTCTTCATCGTGTCGATTTGTTCTATAAACGGCAACTCCTCTTTCAATTTTTCATATTCCTCTGCATAAGCATCTGCCAGAACGCTAAATTGAACGCGGTAATTGTTGGTTAATCTTCTTGTATAGTAATCGATCAAAATACCCGGTTTATCCATATTGCCCCATTGGAAAACCTCCATCAGGTTGCTGTACATTTTGTCTTTGTTCACTTCACCCAATGAATTTGGATTTCTGTTCGGCACAACTTCAATCGGCACGAGTTTATAGACCAATCCTTCAGAGTAGAAGTATTTGTGAAGCCCCATATAGGTATTCCTCTCAGCCGAGCTTGCAAAGTAAATCGCCCGACCCCAGTCAAAATGTGATACCATATCGAGTATCATCAGATCTGCTTTGAAGATGGTTTGCTTTGGAATTTTCCAACGTATGGCATCTACAATTCTGTCTTTGTCTTTTTCTTCCACTATGCCACTTGCTAAAACTTTTTTCTTATCGACATTGACACTCAAACCTTTGGAAGGAAGAATAAATATAAAGGTTCCATTGCCACGATCTTCCATATTTTCATCATGAGAAAGAAATTCCATCGCATAATCTCCCGGCAGATAATCAAAGGTGTCATTAAAGGCGATCATTACATCCTGAATTGCCATGAGTCGATTCTCATCAAACTCAAAGTCAGCACCTCTTTGAAGGAGGTTGAAAATGAGGTTACGGAATTCATAATAGTTCGAAGTAGTATCCATACCCGGAATTCGATTCAGGAGATCCGGCTTTAATTCAGCAAACTTGCTTGTGAGCAGAATACCATGCAGGGTAGTACAGGCCGTTTTGAATCCTGCAGAAAATAATTTCGGATTTGTTTTGATTTTCACATCCATAATTATCTTCCACTTAGGCTTGATTGTAGCATCCCTCATCGTGAGTTCATTTGTTCCGAGGACATAGAGGAAATCGCGATTTCCATGTTGTCTGTACTGTTCTTCAGTAAAGGAAATTGGCAGTGGTTCAGAATCATAAGCCTTACGACACATCTGCTCGGTGTACCAATCGGTATTCAAAAGGCTGAGGTTGCAAACTCTCACGTCTGTTCCCACACCTTCTACTTCTTGCAAATACCAAAGTGGGAAAGTATCATTATCACCATTTGTAAATATGATTGAATTCTGGTCACAACTTTTAAGATAATTATATGGCAGTGCCCGTGCGGTATAACGACCACTTCTGTCATGATCGTCCCAGGAACTGACGGCCATAATAATTGGCACCGGTATGGCAATCAATGTTGCCAGTAAGGCACCATGCATTTCGTTTTTCAGCGACTTCCTCAGGCCAATCATGAGTGCAAAGGCTGCACCTATGACACAAGCGATATAGGCCATACTTGTAGAGGCAGTAGCGTCGTCCGCAACAACAAATACGCAGGCCAGGGCGAACAAACAACCCACAATTATCCCCAGCTCTTTCCATACCATGTTCTTGAAGGCGTCGTACATAGCGAGAACCCCCATACCAACCCAAATTGAGAAGGTATAAAAAGAGGCGGCGTAAGCATAGTCCCGTTCTCGAGGTTCTATCGGTTTCTGATTCAGATAGATAGTAATCGCCAGACCCGTCAGCAGGAACATTAACATGACTATCCACCAACCCTTCGTTGATTTATTTAGCAGGAAAATGAATCCCATCAAGCCCAGAATAAAGGGCAGCATGTAGAACTTATTATTGGATGGGTTTTCGGTTATTATGGAAGGAGCATTCGTTTGATCACCGACATGATGTTTGTCAATAAAATTGAGACCGGACATCCAGTTTCCGTGAGCCGCAGAGCCATGACCCTGCTCGTCACTTTGACGTCCGCTAAAGTTCCACATGAAGTAGCGCCAGTACATCCAATTCACCTGATAGGTTGCAAAATAGCTTAGATTTTGACCCATAGTGGGTGTTTTATCTCCTTTATGCCCGGC
>CAZCAD010000116.1:5608-8430 GCA_964496525.1 uncultured Flavobacteriales bacterium
GGACCAGGATTTATAGCCATTGACATGCCTCTGTTCGGGACTATACATTCGAGGAAAGAAGGTACACTCTTCGGCCTTATATGTGGGTTTTTCATTTTCACCCTCATAAGTCTTAAAGTACTTTTCGACAATTTCAGACCCTCCTTTTTCTGACAGATACTCTTCGGCCTCCTCCTTTGTTTTAAATCCTTTGGTGTCTTTACCCATATTGTCAATTACAACAAATCGACGCAGATAAATATCACTCAGATCATTCCATTCTTTACGTGGATTCAGTTGAGAGTTAAAGTATTGTCCATGAAGAATCGGCCAATCTCCATATTGTTCACGCTTTAGATAAGACTCGAGAGACACCAGGTTTTCAGGGTCATTTTCATCCAAAGGCGTGTTTGCATTTGAACGAATGACAATCATTGCAAAACAAGAGTATCCGATAAAAATCATTGACAAGCACCAAAGAGAAGTATTGGCGATTGATTTGCCATTCTTTTTAGTCCACATCAATCCCCCAATGATTAATCCAAGGATTAGCATAAAGAAGAAAATTGTTCCGGTATTAAACGGCA
Source organism: uncultured Flavobacteriales bacterium (assembly GCA_964496525.1). GTDB lineage: Bacteria > Bacteroidota > Bacteroidia > Flavobacteriales_D > Crocinitomicaceae > JAKSBJ01. The sequence goes on from CAZCAD010000116.1 coordinate 6,175, forward strand.
TACCAAAACTATTGGTAAACATTAACTCAATAGATCCGGCCAAAGCAACGGTGCCCGGAATCAAAACAGCCTGAATTAAGCCCAGGACAGTAATTCCAATCACCCCGGTCAAAATAAAACCAAGAGGGGTGGTTTCCTTATATCGCCTGAAGTAGATAACATAGGCCAGAACTGGAATACAAAGTAGATTCAGAAGGTGGACTCCAATTGAAAGTCCTATCATGAAGAAAATAAAGATGAGCCAGCGATCGGGATTTCTCCCGGCTATTTCCTCATTATCTGAATCGATGTCTTGAATTTCGACTTCATGATCCCATTTAAAGATCGCCCAAATAACAATGGCCGTAAAGAAAGATGACATGGCATATACCTCGCCTTCCACAGCCGAGAACCATGCCGAATCGGTAAATGTATAAACGAGTCCACCGATGAGTCCGCTTCCCAGGACAGCCCACTTTTGACCGTCGGTTAATTTCCACAGAGTTTTCTTCTTCCCTGCCTTGCTGGCAGGCAGGTTCTTTTCGTCTTTTACCTCATCATCAAATTCGGAATTCGATTGCTTGAAAATGGAAACAACGCCTGATAGAAATGTCTTTCGCGCCAGCATTGTTATTGTCCAAAAGAGGAATAAAACGGTAAATGAACTACAGAGTCCCGACATGACATTAATCATGTAAGCTGCGTTTTCTGCAGGGGCAAACATGCAGAACAAACGCCCGAGCATCATGTACAAGGGTGCTCCCGGAGGGTGACCAACTTCAAGTTTATAGGCGGTGGTGATGTACTCCCCGCAATCCCAAAGACTAGCTGTTCCTTCGAGGGTAAAAATATAGACAGCGGTCGCAAAAAGGAAGACCATCCATCCGATATAATTATTCATTTTTTTGTACTCCATCTTCGTCGTTTAATTGAGCGTTTCGCGAGATTATGCAAGAGTGCGAATTTATAAATTTTTTTCGTGGAACCTCTATGAAAACGGGTAAATGCAGTGAAGGTTGAACGCCTATAAATAGAATTAAGTTTTTTTATGAATTCGGGGGGATTGAAAAATTATTTAAATTTGCGCTCCTGTGCGATTTAAAAGTAGTTTTAACTAATCGATCGTTCGGGAAAATTGTCCCATGGTGTAACTGGCAACACGTCTGTTTTTGGTACAGAAGAGTCTAGGTTCGAGCCCTAGTGGGACAACGAGGAATGCCTCTCCGCCTCAGGCGGAGGGGCATTTTGAGTTTGGGCCGCTAGGGCGAGAAGTTTATCCTGAGCGGAACGGAGTGAAGTCGAAGGAAGCCCTAGTGGGACAACAAAGGCCGCTCATCACGAGTGGACTTTTTTTGTCAATTTTCATCAAAATTCTCGCAGAATTCGATAGAGTTGGATTAGGATTCGCAACGCTTGGATGCCAGACGATAATAATTTTCTAAGTTTAACCTATGCGGATTTACATCACGCTCATTTTATGGAACCTGTTCTACTCCGGTTACAGTCAAGAGTTGGTACAGCATTCCATTAATTACAATGTTAAAGACGGTCTGCCAAGTTCGCAAGTCTATGATATCGTTGAAGATGATCTCGGCTTCATGTGGTTCGCAACAGATCGGGGAATTAGCAAATTCAACGGTTACGACTTCGTCAACTATACGAGCAACGACGGCCTGACTGGTACAAGTATTTTTAAGTTTTTCAAAGATTATAAAAACAGGATTTGGTGTCTGGGATGGGTTAACCGTTTATGTTATATAGAGAATGGTCAAATCCATCAATACGAGTTTAATTCAGTATTAGAGGACTCGCTACCTCGATCCTATCAGGAAGTGAGAATGCACCTTGACTCGCTTGACAATCTTCATTTTGTTTCAAGATCCGGCTACTGTGTCATCAGCGCCAAAGGAGAATTTAAGTGGATTCATGAACGGTCTAGAGCCCCGGCGATAAACTTCAGGATACAATCCTATATTGTTGAAGACAAGGTATTATCAATAAAAACAGCAGGATGGCAAGATTCTGAAGCTAATAAGGTTATAGTATATCGTAAAAACAAGAAACTCTACGAATTACCATATAACTTTGCGAAATTAGGTGTATTCTACTCACTTCTTGACGGCCGAAACATTTATACTTTAGTTGACAACAGGGTAATTAAGGCTAATCGTGAAAACCTGCTCGAAAAAAAGTTTGACAAGAGACTTATCTGCATCTCAAAGCTTGATTCTCAGGTCTTTGTTGGATTATATCAGGGCGGCGGCGCTTTTCTGAATA
>CAZCAD010000117.1:0-8397 GCA_964496525.1 uncultured Flavobacteriales bacterium
CGTAACCCGATCCATCAACGTTAAAGTAAACATCTACTCCATATTCATACCCTGTGCCGCCCGTAACCCAATTGCCGCCTAAATTAAAGTAAGCTCCATTTCCGGTCACAACGTAGTATTTCATTTTAACTTCGTAGGTTCCGGAAGTGTATAGCATAGGAAATGGCATAACCACATCGTGTAAGTAGACACCGGGTGCCGTGTTATACACCCACATTGAGTTTGCTCCGCTGGCTGCCCATGTAGTACTTATAAATGCGTCCTCAGGCGTACCAACACCTCCGCTCCATGTTTCCCAAACTCCGGCACTTTCAGCAGCAACTGTGGCTCCGTCTGTGTAACTGTCAAAATTATCGGAGATCAAGGTTGTTTGAGCAAGCATTACCGTTGATCCGCTAATTAACGCTAATAGTAAAAATCTTTTCATAGTATACTTCTTTTAATGTGAAGCAAATATAGAATAATAAGAAATGGAAGTCAAAAAGCTCTAAGCCTATTAATAAAAAATCAAAAAAAAAAGGGATCCGCCTTATGTGGACTCCCTTTTCAATTAAATTTATTTTGTCTTATTGAATTACAAATCGCTTAGTAGCACTGTTAATTCCATCCGTTACATTGACGAAGTAAAATCCTTTTGCCAGATTCAAATCAAAGTTGACAGAAGTAGAAGGATTTACACTCAAAGCCTCAGAGTGAACTTCATTTCCGATCATGTCAGTAATTATCAAATTGTAATCACCCGCTTCAATGTCCTTAAACATTATGTTGAATTGTCCGTTGTTGGGGTTAGGAACTACGCTAAGGTTTAGTTGTTTAACATCCTCGTCAACTCCAACATCAAATGCCACCCACTCGTTGAATTCTACATCATCAACGTAGAAATTTCCAACGGCTTCTGTTGTACCTGTTCCATCCGTAAAAGCAACACCGAAAATGTCCATCACTCCGAATCCGCCTGCAGCCCAGGCACCGGAAAAGACAGAAGTTCCGCCAATGAAAACTTCAACATTGTTCGCAGCTAAATCTACCATGCAGCTAATGTCAGTCCATGCATCCAAAGAGTAAGTAAATGGTCCTGTACCAGCGGCATTTACGTAACCCGATCCATCAACGTTAAAGTAAACATCTACTCCATATTCATACCCTGTTCCGCCCGAAACCCAATTTCCACCTAAATTGAAATAAGCTCCGTTTCCTGCCGGAACGTAGTATTTCATTACAATTTCATAAGTCCCGGCGGTGTACGTCATAGGAAGCGGTAAAACCACATCGTGTAAGTAGACTCCTGGTGCCGTGTTGTAGCACCACATTGAGTTAGCACCACTGCTTGCCCAAGTTGTACTGATAAATGCATCTTCGGGAGTACCAACGCCTCCGCTCCATGTTTCCCAAACGCCTGCACTTTCTGCAGCGATCGTTGCGCCGTCCGTATAGCTATCGAAATTTTCGGAGATCAAGTTTGTTTGAGCAAACATCACCGTTGATCCACCAATTAACGCTAATAGTAAAAATCTTTTCATAGTATATTCTTTTAATTTGTGGCAAATGTAAGAATAATAAAAATTCGGATTCAATAAAGAGGGCATGTATTTACATCAATTTGAGCCGATTTTGTTGATTAAATTTTAATATTGGCAACACTTTCTTAACAGAATCGTCTTTTGTACGCTCTAATAAATTCAATTGAACCGATAATAACCCTATCATGAATTTCCGATCATTCCTGCTATCAGTTTGTGTACTGGCAACAGCAATCCTTTTTTCTCCTTCAATGGGTAAATCTCAAACTGTGTTTACCTATACAGGTGCTCCTGAATATTGGACGGTACCCGCCGGAGTCTCATCACTTTCAGTTTGGGCAACCGGTGCTGCCGGTGCAAGCGGAGCGGATGGTGGATATGGAGCGATGATTACGGGAATTGTTACAGTTTCAGACGGAGATGTCCTCGAAATAAATGTTGGAGGCATGGGAGTTGATACGGTCGGAGGATTTAATGGTGGAGGTGCGGGTGGTTCTGCAACGCCCTCAACATTGAATGCCGGCGGTGGAGGGGGAGCGTCAGATGTTCGAATCCCACCATATGCTTTAGGTAACAGGGTCATAGTAGCTGGTGGTGGTGGTGGTATGGGTGGAGGTGTTACCAAGGCTGACGGTGGTCATTCACTATGTCCGGATGGAGCTACAGGAGAAAACGGATTTGGCCCCGGAGGAACAGGAGCAACAACAACTTCACAAGGATTTGGTGGAATCCCATCGGGTGCCGGAACAAGCGGTTCTGCCGGCGTTTCGGGTGCAGGAGGCGCCCGGTGGCATTGATACCTGCTATAGCTTTGCACCGGGAGGTGGAGCGGGTGGTGGATGGTATGGCGGCGGCGGTGGAGCAGCTGATTGCTGGGATGATGCCTCGGTGGCTACCGGCGGAGGAGGCGGAGGAGGATCAAGTCTTATTCCCCCTGGCGGATCATGTACTCCGATGGTTGGAACCGGAAACGGCGAGATCATAATTGAACTGAATTACGCCGGTTTAGAAACTCAATTCTCTGTTTTGGCCGAAATCTCTGTTAAAAATGATGTAGTACTTATTAGTTCTGAGGGTAAGTTTAACTATAGAATTATTGACTTGAATGGACGAACTGTTTTAACAGGACATTCCGTTGATCAGGCAGAAGTTTCCTTGGCCGGTTTTGAAGGTGGTATTTACATTGTCAGTGTAAAAACTGATAAAGGTGAGTGGAAAGAGAAATTGTTTTATTAGAAACTACCTCCCAAAAGCGTTCGCCTTTTCTCTGAGCGGTTCTCCTTTTAATTTTTGAATGGAATGCCAGGAATCGATGATTTCACTCATGGTTTGCATATCTCCGTCCTCGGCCATACGCATTAGGTTATCTGAGTTAAGTTCATCGGGATGTTTAGCTCCTGTAGCTCCCATCAATTCCAAAAAGGCCTTAACGGTATTTTTGTGATAGTAATAGGTGCGTTCACTTTTGGTACCAACATGGAGGCCTTTAATAAGTGCTTTATTTTGGGTGGCTACACCAACCGGGCAAGTGTTTGTGTTGCACAATTGAGCATGAATGCAGCCAACTGATAGCATCATTGAACGAGCGGTTTGACAAAGATCTGCTCCCATTGAAATGGCTTTGATCATTTCGAAACCGCTAAATATTTTACCCGAGGCAATGATTTTGACCTTGTCCCTGATATTGTGCTTTTTCAAGAGCGTATCCGCCATAACAAGACCTACAAAAAGAGGTAATCCCATATGATCGGCGAATTCTAATGGAGCAGCACCTGTTCCACCTTCGGCACCGTCTATGGCAATAAAGTCAGGAGAATTTCCTGTTTCTGCCATTGCAGCGCAAATTTCTTCAAACTCTTCCGGTTTACCAATGCACAGCTTGAAACCTGTTGGTTTTCCGCCTGATAAATCTCTCAATTGATTGACGAAATCCAACAATCCCTTTGGATCCGAAAATGAAGAATGCGATGGTGGCGATAAAATAGTTATTCCCGGTTTTACACCACGAATCTTCGCGATTTCCGGGGTATTTTTTTTGCCGGGCAAAACTCCTCCATGCCCGGGTTTTGCCCCCTGAGATAATTTAATTTCAATCATCTTAACCTCCGGTCTTGTAGCATTTTCCTTGAACTTGTCGGCACTGAAAGTTCCATCTTCATTTCGGCATCCAAAATATCCCGTTCCAATCTGCCAGCTCAAATCACCTCCTTGTAAATGGTATGGCGACACTCCTCCCTCTCCGGTATTATGATAGAAACCGCCTTTTTTTGCTCCAAGGTTTAATGCCATTATGGCATTCTTCGACAGTGAGCCAAAACTCATCGCCGCGATATTATATAAAGATGCGGAGTAGGGTTGTGTGCATTTCTCACCGCCAATTGTAACTCGAGGCTCTTCATGAACATGAATCGGGTAGAGTGAATGGGTAATAAATTCATACCCTTCAGAATAAACATCTTCCTCTGTTCCAAAGGGATGCGTTGATCCTACATTTTTAGAGCGCTGGTAAATTACCGCCCTTTTATTTTTGTCAATTGGCGCACCGTCTGTTCGTCGCTCGACAAAATATTGCTGAATCTCCGGAGAGATTGATTCTAACATATATCTCAAGTTTCCAATGACCGGAAAATTCTTTTTTATGGCATGTTTGGTCTGAACCATATCTCTTATCCCAATCAGAATTAATGGTCCGAAAAGAATGAAGAGATAGCACCAGTTATAACTTTGAAAATAATAAGCTAAGCCAACGATACCACCTGAAACGAGCAATGCTGATATAACAAAAATGTTTCGAACCATGGTTAAGAAGTTAGGATTTGATACAATATAATAAGTTTAATTAGAAAGTTTCAGTCCAAAATGAGGCATTTGTATATAAGGGTCGGCTATCAGCAATCAGCTTTCAGTCTAAGCTGACCTGCTGAAGGCTGATTGCTAAATGTCAAAAACTAATCTAAATTATTTGGGATTGTTTTCCTATTAGGTGATCGATAGGAACCATGTATGAGGCATTAACGTGAACAGATGTTCGATTAATCACTTCTAGATTCTTATCTTGCTTTGGGCCATCTGTGTATTTCATGACATTTATACCCTAATGATTTTCGAGCAAGCAGAGCCAACGGAATTTCTATCTGACATAGTCAAGAGTTTTTGGATGATTGACAGTGAACAGGATTCTAGTATCAGGACTGAGAAGATTGTACCTGATGGTTTTCCTGAAATGATATTCCATTATAAGTCGCCTTATAGAATAAACATCAACAACCACTGGGAAGATCAGAGTACGAATCTGATAGCTGGACAGTTAACTAATTATTTTTTTTTGGAAAATACGGGACCAAGTGGGATGTTCGCTATTAAATTTCAACCTTGGGCCTTGAATAAATTGTTTGGGATCGACATGTCAACAATAACTGATAAGGTGATTTCTATAGAGGGTGAATTGCTAATCGTTCTAACACCCTTGCGGGATCTGCTTGTCAAAGATATTTCCTTTACACAGCGGGTTAAAGATGCCGAGAACTGGCTTATTAAGTCTATTGAAGAAAATAAACCGAAGAATTCGTACAGCGAAAAAAGCGTAGCTCAAATTATGAAACGGCATGGGGGCATTTCTGCGCACGACTTGGTTAGTCAATCCGGTTTGAATCGAAGAACATTCGAAAGACATTTTCAAAGGGAAATAGGAATTTCACCTAAATTCTATTGTCGGATCATTCGGTTCGCGAAAATTTTCCAGCACGTTTGTAAGGAAAAACCGAATTGGTCGGATATCAGTTTTGTGGCAGGATATTACGACCAATCTCATTTTATCAGAAACTTCAGGGAGTTTACGGGAGAGGAGCCCTCGAAATACGGTTTTGACGAACAGTCAATGGCAAATTTCTTTTTACCGGCAGCTAAGTAGTGTCGCAAACGTCCAATAGACTCCTAAATTTAATTCTGTTCTTTGTTTAAAATGAATCGATTATGAGAAAGAAAAGAATATTCGCATTATGGATTTTAATGCTTGTCCTTACAAATGGATTCTGCCAAAGTGATCAAAATAGATGGGACTATTTAGAGGGTATTTGGAAAATTGAGGGTCAAGAACAGTTTGAGAAATGGGAAAAATCGGCCGATAATCAATTGATTGGAAGTTCATACAAAATGATAGGTGGGGAAAAGGTATTGTTCGAGACTCTTTTAATAGAGAAAATAGAAGGAGCGATAATCTATGAAGCCAGAGTCCTTGATCAAAATGATGGCGAAGGAGTACGTTTTATCTTAAATTCAGATGAGGAAGATTGGTTGTCTTTTGAAAATGTTGATCATGATTTTCCTAAGAAGATAAGGTACAAAAAAATCAACAATGATGAAGTACTTGTCGAGGTGTTAGGAGAGGGAGATCAGGGATTCAGCTATTCAATGCATAAACAAGACGAATAGCTTATAAAAACTAGTCCTTCTCACTCTTGAGAACATCCATCGACGAGGCATCTAAATGAACATCCATCTGCGGGAATGGGATCTCCACACCATGTTTTCTGAATTCCGCATCTATCTCAAATCGAATATCGCTTTTATGAATTTCGATGAATAGGTTTTGACTCGCCCAAAACAGGACGTCCATTTCCAAACCATGGTCTCCAAAGTTGACCAGGCGAACAACCGGCTCTCTTGTTTTGACAATTTTAGGATGATCCCTGACACATTTTGTCAGGATATTTTTCACCAAATCCAGATCAGATCCATACTTGACGGTGACTGGAATAATAAAGCGAGTGACCTGAGTTCCCAAACTCCAGTTGATGACTTTTTCATGAGTTAGATGAGAATTTGGTATAATCAGAATCTTATTGTTTCTTGTCTCTACAGTGGAGGTTCGCAGATTAATTTTTTGGATTTGACAAACAAAGCTCTCTTCGCCATTTATAGTTTGAACTTCGATAATATCTCCAACTTTTACATGACCTTCAAAAAGAAGAAGAATACCGGAAGTATAATCTTTAAAGATGTACTGAACCCCCAGGGCAAAACCCACACCGAGGACAGTCAGTGCACCGATGAAGAGTTCCATGTCGGCTCCGAAGGATCGAAGAACAGACAAAATCGCAACCGAATAGATGAAGTATTTGGCTAACTGAATGTAAATGAACTCCGTTCCTTCATCCAGTTTTTCACGTTTGGAAACTGTACGATGGATGTATAATTTGAGAATACTAACTGTCAGACGACTGACAAAAACAACAATGATGATCAGGAAAAGATGGTAAACGGCGATGTGGAATTTATCACCGGCTTCAACAAAACGGTATTCTAATATCTGATCGTAATTAATATGTGCATTGTTAATCTGTAGCGAAATGATGCAGAGAAAAAGAACGACAACATAAATTATTTGTTTAGTCAGTTTCCAAACAGCATTTCGGCGCCCTTCAGTCTTCAACGCTTTTTTTCTAAAGCCGACAACATTGAAAGATTTCCTAAGGTATTTTATAAATAATTTGGCGATAAGATAAATGGCCAAAAAGATCAAAATATTCAGTGGTGAAAAAATAAAGCCCGGTTCTTCTATCCATCCGTTTTCTACCTGAACGAGTACGGGATCTCCTGCGATGATTGGATAATTGACGATATCATAGATCTGTTCCCACATATCAGATGATCGTTCTTCCCAGTTTATCAGTCAATAAAAGTTTGGCTCTGTCGAGCTCTTTCTGTTGTGCGAGTAGTATCATTATCTCATCCTGACCTTCTTCAGTATCTTCTTCGTTAAGGATATTAATTTCTTTTTGAAGTGTCTCTCTTTGTTCAGAGATCAAGGCATTTTTATAAGAATGAAGAGCATCCATCACGGCTCGATTCAATTTATCCACCTCCGTATTAATTCTAACCTTAACCTTTTCACTCTTCCAATTTGGACTGGCTTCGTATCGATTCGATAAAATATCGGCCGCTACTTTTGCTACCTCATGATTTTCGTGACGGGCAAAATGCGTTTCGCTGAATAGGGTACTGTTTTCCAATCCTTCTTTAATCTCCTCGTACATCAGGGAGAAAATATCGTTCTGGAAATTAATTTCATCTCGATTTAATTCATGCACAATCAGCTCGGCAACTTTGACTTCTACATCGACAATTTGTTGTTCGCCATCGTCACCTTCCTGCGCATGTGGAATTGTAATTGACAGGGTTCCGTAGTTCAGCAGAATTCGAATTAAATCGTATTCCTGCGGATAAATTCGATCCAGCCTTAAACTCGAATCTTTTTGTTCAACCTCCTGAACAGGTTCAACTGGAATTTCATTAATGTTTGGGCGTTTGAAGGATTTGGCTACTTTCTCACGACGTATTTTAGCCAGTTCATTCACCACTAATTGCTCTTCCATGCCAAACATCTGAGCACATTCACGTGCATAAACCTGCCGTTTGATCGCATCCGGAATTACAGCAATTGACGAAACGATGTCTCGAATCATTCTGGCCTTTTTAATCGGATCGCCTTCAGCTTCCTTTAGTAGTATGTCCGATTTAAAAACAACAAAATCTTTGGAGTTTTCTCCAATGTATTCTTCCAGTTCGGAAGCCGTGGATTTTTTAGCAAATGAGTCGGGATCCTCGCCGTCAGGAAAGAGAACCACCCTCACGTTCATTCCTTGTTCAAGAATCAAATCAATTCCTCTAAAAGACGCTCGAATACCTGCGGCATCTCCATCGTACAGGATAGTAATGTTGTCAGAATAACGTTTGACTAACTTAATCTGGTCAACGGTCAAAGCGGTACCGGATGATGCAACGACATTTTCAACTCCCGATTGATGAAGTGAAATGACATCCGTATATCCCTCTACCAAATAACAGCGGTCATATTTTATGATGGTATTCTTGGCAA
>CAZCAD010000118.1:0-375 GCA_964496525.1 uncultured Flavobacteriales bacterium
CAGCTTTTGAAATGAAAAAGACCGGGGGTTCATTAATTTGGACCTCCGTTTTTAGTAAGACCCGGTTTGTGCGAGCGTAGCGAAGCAGAAACCGATGGTCGCACTAATCCCGATGCAGCGCAGCGGAAATCGGGATCTGTCAGAATTACCTCAAAGTTTAGTAAGACCCGGTTTGTGCGAGCGTAGCGAAGCAGAAACCGATGGTCGCACCAAACTGCTCGTCCGCAGTTTGGTCCCGATGTATCCGCCGGAATTATCATAAAAATACCCGGCTTCTCGTTTCTTATCTTATCCGACGCATTAAATAATTGGAAGCAATAATTCGTAGTTTAGCGAACATGAAACCGGAAGAAGAAGAAGGACAAGAGCCGATTA
>CAZCAD010000118.1:391-1009 GCA_964496525.1 uncultured Flavobacteriales bacterium
GAATTCCGACGAGACTGCCCCGCCAAAGGATACCTCTAAAGTGGAGGGCGATAAAAACCAACCTTACTCTGTTATTCTTCTCGGATTGGTATCGGCGATTTTGACAATGCCGCTCTTTATGCTCTTGTACAAATACTTTCCTTCACTGACGATTACGACCGGTGACACAATTATCCGTCTTGACCACATCATTTTGTTTCTCCTTATTTTCTTTTTAACCTATTATCTGATTAAAAAGGTAAGGATAGTGGTTTACATCGCCCTGGTCGCCGGACTGCTAACATTGACCGTAACCAATTTTGCAGGATTTTACACATTGGAAAACCTTTATCACGATTACGCTGAGTTTCTGTATGACTTGAGCGACAATTCGCTGCGTCAAAAATTCTCCGAAGATGATGCTACGTTCAGGAAAGAAGATGAGCTCAGAGACGCAATCGACTATAAGAACCCGGAACTCAGAAACTATTCAGCAAGTATTGCTATTAAACACTTTGACGACCTTAGTTACTTATCTAAGAACCGGAAGTGGGTGCAATTTTTCAGTGTATTTAAGGAGGTTTATGGCCAATGGAAATATGTCTATGACCCCATAGATGAGGATTACTATTCTCGAGC
>CAZCAD010000118.1:1024-8371 GCA_964496525.1 uncultured Flavobacteriales bacterium
AGCGAAACCTTAACGCAACTTGAGTACGACGAATTCTTTAAAGGCGATTGCGATGATTACTCCATCATGATGGCCTCCTGCATTAAAGCAATTGGTGGAGAAGTTAAATTGGTCAGAACTGTGGTCGAACAGAATGGAACGGAGATTGGACATATGTATCCTGAAGTAAAATTTGGAAACACCAAGGATCTTGAAACCGTTGTCTACCTGATTAAAAACATTTACTTCCCGAAAGAATCAAATGAAAAATCAATTTTTTATTACCAGGACAGTAAAGGATTCATCTGGCTCAATTTCGACTATAATGATAAATATCCGGGTGGACGATACCAGAGCGAAATTAGGGAAAGTGAGATAATCGTCTGGGTAAAACATCAATTTAATCCTGGGTAAATCGATTGAGATAATTGATTCGATCAATTCATCCCAACTGATCATTTCATTCGTCTAAAATTATTGCCTTTTTGCTTTGAATGGATTAAATTGAAGAACAGAGATAGGTCCTGCCTACTTTAACTTTACCACGACGCAAATGTCATTAAAGAACTACAAATTCTTTTGCTCGGCCTGTTCATATTGCCTGAGTAAAGAGGAAAGCATCGAACTGAAAACAATTCGCCAAAATGGCGACGTAGGCATTATTCACCTAAATATATCTTTGGGTGACTATACCTACCTCCATGAGCCACCTGTTGATTTTGAAGAAGGCGAGCTTGTAAACTTTCACTGTACAGAGTGCGATGCGAAAATGCAATCTGATCAATATGAAAAATTCGCCCTGATAATTATGAAGGTGGATGAGCTGATTGAATTCGAACTTCTTTTCTCTCGAGAAGCCGGTCGCCGAAAAACGTACATCATTACCGAAGACGGGATCGAATCTTATTCTAGAAAATAGATCATAGATTTTACACCTTCGACAATTCGAATTCAGTGTCTATCAGTGAGCGATCTATGCTCTTGGCTCTCAGTTCTCGGTTCTCGGCTCTATTCTATGCTCTATGCTTTCTCAGTGATCCGCCTCAGGCGGAGAACGGTCTAACTCAACAAATAATCACAATCTTTTTACAAATAATAATTCAACATCTGATTCTCTCAAAAAAAATCACTCTTTGCTTGATTTAAAATATAAATTTGAGGATGATCTAATTATTTAACCTATTAGACATTATAACAACTGAATGTGTATGGCAAAAAAACTCTTTTTCCGTTAGTCGGCGTTATTTTCTGCAACCGTAGCTACGGCTACGCTTATCAAAAATGCCTTGGCTAACAAAAAAATAGTAATTTTTACCTCTATACAAATCCAGCTATTATAATGTCTATTAAATACTCTTCTATAATGAAAAAATTAATCCCTCTTCTTTCAGTCTTATTCCTGGTCGCCTGTTCCAGCAGCGAAGAAAATCAACAGGCCGAAAAAGTTCAGGTCAATCCTGAATTCTCTGAGTACGTCTCAGCGTTTACCGGTGGCATCATTCCGTCAAACGGTTCAATTAAAGTCCAGTTCAATGAAGAACTGCCTCAGAGTGCGAGAGATCAGGAAGATCTATCTGATCTATTCGTTGTTTATCCTGAAGCTGCGGGGGCGGTAAGCTGGGTTGACGAAAGAACTATTCAATTTAAGCCAAGTGAAGCACTTCAATCGGGAACGCTTTATAAAGCTTCTGTGGAAATAAGCGAGCTTATGGATGTGAAAGCCGGTTTGGAGACATTTGAATTTAATTTCAGAACCCAGAGAAAGACTTTCAAATTCGAAATAGAAGAGTTTGCCTGTTATAGTCAGACGGATTTTACAAAACAAAAACTAATAGGTAAGCTAACGTTCAGCGAAGATGTTGATTCAAATGCCGTGAAAAATGTGGTTAAAGCAACACAGGATGGAGAACCACTTAAGGTCAAAATAGTTAAACGGGGTTCACAAACTTATCGCTTTGTCATTCATAATATCGAACGCAAAAGTAAAAGATCAACATTGGAAGTCAGGTGGAACGGCGATGCTGTTGGTGTCGAGCGAAATGGAAAGAAGATTATTAAGATTCCGACCAAGGATGAATTTGTAGTAATGGATGTTGAGGTAAACCATGCTCCTGAACAATTTGTCAGAGTGCACTTCTCTGATCCAATAAACTCAGAACAATTTTTAGAAGGGCTGGTCTACCTGAGAGATCATGATGTTTCAATTGTGGCTGATAAACAAGTGGTCATCCTGTATCCAAATGAGAGAATCGTCGGATACGATCGCATAAAGGTCACTGGGGGTGTTAGAAATATTAATGACAAGAAATTGAGTTCGCCACTTTCAATGAGCGTTCATTTTGAAGACATTGCTCCGGATCTTGAATTATTGGGTGAAGGCAATATCGTTCCAAAGTCAGGCAAAACACATTTTCCATTTACGGCAATAAACCTTACCGCTGTTGATGTTACCGTTACAAAAATATTTGAGGAAAATGTCATCCAATTCTTACAGGTAAATAATTACGATGGCACTTATCAATTACGACGTGTTGGAAGAGAAGTTTACGAGGAGCGGGTTGAACTCGATCCCGAAGGAAAAATGCAGCTTAATAACTGGAATAATTTCTCCATCGATTTAAGCAAGTATGTCGAAATGGATCCCGGAGCGATTTATAGAATAGAACTTTCAGCTCGGAAAGAATACTCGCTTTATGACTGTAACTCAGGAAAGAAGAAGGAGGAGTTAACCACTTTTGCTTTCACGGCCAAAGACGAAGAGTGGAATGAAAGTGATTGGGGCAGTAGCTATTACTATGATTACTATTACGACGACTATTACTATGATTATGACTACGATTATTCCGATCGTGAAAATCCTTGCAAGGACTATTATTATAGGAATTTGAAGATTAGTCGGAACGTTCTAATCTCCGATATTGGAATTATTGCTAAAGCAGGGTCTGACAAAGAAATGCACGTAATCCTTAGCGATTTGAATTCGACTGAGCCGCTTATAGGCGCAAAGGTTCGGTTCTATGATTACCAACGGCAGTTGCTGGGTGAAGTTATGACGGATGAAGAAGGAATGTGCGATATGCACCTGGATCGTAAACCATTTTGTATCGTTGCCGAAAAAGATGGTCAAAGGGGTTATCTGAAATTAAACGATGGCGAAAGCCTTTCCTTATCCAAATTTGATGTCTCAGGTGAAACGGTTCAAAGAGGAGTTAAAGGATTCATTTACACTGAAAGAGGAGTCTGGCGTCCGGGTGATAGCCTGTACATCTCCTTTATGTTGGAAGATAAAGACAATATCCTTCCTCCATCGCATCCGGTTAAATTCGAATTCATTAATCCAAAAGGAACAGTAGTGGATGAGAAAATTAGAACTCGCTCGGTGAATGGATTGTATGATTTTAGAACTTCCACTGATACTGAGGCCATTACCGGAAACTATGGTGCCAGAATCAGCATTGGGAACAGAACTTTTTATAAGTCGATCAAAGTAGAAACTGTCAAGCCAAATCGCCTTAAGATAAATATGTCCTTTGACGGAGAAATGCTAACATCCGGAAGCGGAAGAGACGTCAATCTGGAAGTCAAATGGCTGCATGGCGCAATTGCAGATGGTTTAAAGTCAAAGGTTGATGTTCATCTGTTAGCTACTCAAACCAATTTCAAAAAATTGAGCGGTTTCATTTTTGATGATCCATTAAAGGATTTCACTGCCGAGGATAAAACCATCTTTGAAGGTAATCTCAACAGCAGTGGAAAGATTATATTCGATCATGGAATCCATTTGAATCGTGCAGCTCCGGGGATGTTGAAAGCCTATTTTACGACCAAAGTGTTTGAAAAAGGAGGAGACTTCAGTATCGATAGAACATCAGTTAACTATTCTCCTTATACGGAATATGTGGGAATTCGAGTTCCCGAAGGCGATATGTATGGCGGCACATTGGTCACTGATGAGAATCACTACATCGACATCGTCACTGTTTCTGAAAAAGGACGCTTGTCCGAAAGTGAGGTGAAAGTTCAGGTCTTCAAACTCGAGTGGCGATGGTGGTGGGATAGTTACGACAATGATTTGGCCAGCTATATTTCAAGAAGCAGCACAATCCCACATGATAGAAAACGAATTACGACAGTTGGCGGTAAAGCTCGTTACAAATTCCATGTCGATAAACAGGATTGGGGTCGATATCTGATTCTGGTTGAGAATAGAGAATCGGGACATACTACCGGTAAAATAGTTTATGTTGATTGGCCTTATTATGCGAGAGCGAGTCGATCAAATGGTGAGAATTCGACCATGCTCAACTTTACGACGGATAAGGAAAAATATTCTAAAGGTGAAACCGTTAAATTATCAATACCTACACCTGCTGAGGGTACAGCTCTCATCTCCCTGGAAAGCGGAACGAAAATCATCGATAAGTTTTGGATAGATACCAAGAAGGGTGAAACCACATGCGAATTTGAAACGACCGACGAAATGGACCCGAATGTTTACGTCCATGTCACTTTACTGCAACCCTACCAAACAACGGCCAATGATATGCCAATACGAATGTATGGAGTCGTGCCAATTCTTGTTGAGGATCCCGCATCGCATCTTAATCCTGTCATAAGAATGCCATCAGTTCTTCGCCCTGAAACGACAACTACAATCAGAGTAAGTGAAAAGAATAACAAGCCAATGACATACACGCTTGCAATGGTCGATGAAGGATTGTTGGATTTAACAAACTTCAAGACACCGGACCCTTGGACACACTTTAACGCCAGGGAGGCACTAGGAGTGAAGACCTGGGATATGTATGACTATGTGCTGGGTGCTTACGGTGAAGAGTTAGACAAAATGTTGGCAATCGGTGGTGATGGGGATGGAACTGGTAAAAAAGCGGCGAAAGCAAATCGATTTAAACCGATGGTGAAATTTTTAGGGCCATTCGAAATCGATGGAACCTCTAAATCGCATAAAATTAAAATTCCGAATTATGTAGGTTCAGTTCGTGTGATGGTGATTGCCGGTGAGAATAATGCCTACGGTCATGCCGAGAAAACCGTTCCGGTTCGAAACCCACTAATGGTGCTCGGCACCCTGCCAAGAGTTGTTGGCCCGGGCGAAGATGTAACCCTTCCTGTTGACATTTTTGCAATGGAAAAACATGTTAAAAATGTTTCCATATCTGTGAGGACGAATAAGATGTTTATCATTCAGGGTAAAAGTCAACGCTCAATGACATTCAATAAAATCGGAGATAAAATTGTCAACTTCCGATTGAAAGTTGCGAAGAAGGTTGGTCTCGGTAAAGTTTGGATTACGGCTACCAGCGGAAAAGAAAAAGCCAGGTACGAATTCGAAATTGATGTACGGACCCCAAACACCGAGCAAACCAGGACGGTTGAAACAGTTCTGCAAGGTGGAGAATCTTATTCAGATATGGTTGACTATTTCGGTATTCGCGGAACCAATCAGGCGTATCTTGAGATTTCCAATTTCCCCCCCGTAGATTTAGGAAGAAGATTGGATTACTTGATTGGATATCCTCACGGATGTATTGAGCAAACAACTTCCAGTGTATTTCCACAGTTGTACTTAGCAGATTTGATGGAACTGGATGCCACGCGCAAATCAGGAATTCAGGCAAATATTAATGCCGGAATTTCTCGCATTAAATTATTCCAGACATCAAGCGGTGGGTTCTGTTATTGGCCGGGTGGAACTTATAACAGCGAATGGGGAACAAATTACGCAGGTCACTTCTTGATCGAAGCGGAGAAAAAAGGATTTTCTGTTCCGGCGGGCTTAAAATCCAGATGGATCAAATTCCAGAAAAAACAAGCAAAGAATTGGAGCAAGACGAATAAGACGACAGACGGTCCGCGTTACGATGATCTCGATCAGGCATACCGTTTGTTTACACTTGCTCTAGCAGGTAAATCCGAAATCGGCTTAATGAATAGATTACGTGAACGTACTGATCTTTCCCTACCGGCAAGATGGCGATTGGCCGGAGCTTATAAATTGGCCGGTCAAAAGGAAATTGCAAATAAACTGATCTCAGGTAGAGCCACTTTCGTCCCGGATTATGTTGAATTGTCCTATACATACGGATCCAATACACGTGACGAGGCCATGATTCTGGAGACCCTGGTGCTAATGGGTAAAAAGGTTGAGGGAGCCGAACTGGCGCGAAAAATTGCAAATCGATTGAACGAAGATGGCTGGATGAGCACGCAAACCACAGCCTTTAGCTTATTGGCCGTCAGCAAATTCGTAGGATCAAATAGCGCCGAGAAACGATTGAAATTTAATTATACGGTGAATGGACAATCCGGCAGCCGCAACTCCGAGATGACAATGGTAAGTTTCAACCTGAAGGGAAAAGCCAGGAACCTCAGTGTTAAAAACACGGGCAAAGGAATACTTTATGTTCGATTAATTACCAAAGGCGTTCCACTCGGTGGAGAAGAAGTAGCGGAAGCAAAGAATATTCAGTTGACAGTGAAATATAAAAACATGAAGGGAAATCCGATCTCTGTTGACCAACTGAAACAGGGTAGTGATTTCATAGCTGAAATCCAAGTGACAAATCCCGGAACAAGAGGATATCTTCGTGAGCTGGCCCTGGCACATATCGTGCCATCCGGCTGGGAGATTCACAATTCAAGAATGGATCAGTACAACTCAAATAAGTCGTCCTACTTTACTTATCAGGATATACGTGACGACCGATTGTATACCTACTTCGATCTCGGACCGGGAAAGACAAAAATCTTCAAAGTTCAATTGAACTCTACATACCTCGGTAAGTTTTACCTACCCGGTATATCGGTGGAAGCCATGTATGATAATTCCATCTATAGCCGAGTGAAAGGGAAATGGGTCGAAGTAGTTGAGGAAGGACAATACAATTAGGGTCTGTTCATAAATAACCGCCCTGATTCTACATCATTTATTTATGAACAGACCCTTACTGCTTAAAACTGTCGAAATCCGAACCGAAGCTTTAGTAAGGGTTTTAAAATGGAGGTTCGGTTTCGGCACATCTCTTCTCCGATAGCTATCGGTAGAAGAAGAGGGGTCCCGACTCCCGCTTGGCGGGACGTCGGGGCTATTTTTTACAAACTATTTCGCCCTTTCTTGCGTTATACACAGTAGATTAGACGACTTTTAATGAAAGGTATACTTACAACATTATCTATCAGCCTGATTATCAGTGGATTTAGCCAAACTCCTGATTATTTCAGTATTTCACCTAAGTGGATGCAATTTTCAGCCTGTGAAGAAGGAATTCACGAGTGTCAGCTTGCAAAAAAACGCATTTATTATGTAGATATCGATTACGATATGGTATCCACAGGGGAGCTTTATTT
>CAZCAD010000119.1:0-8355 GCA_964496525.1 uncultured Flavobacteriales bacterium
AAAAATGAGCTTTGCCACTAATACCAATACTTTCCTCTCGAAAATTCCTCTTCGATTTTAAACAAGTTCTAGTTATTCTTTACATATCCAATAATTGCGAAAGCCAGGACGGCGAAGAAAAAAATTACCAGACCATATCTTGCTATCTTATTTGGAATCAAGTGTTTACGATATTTAGCTGATACGGCGAAATTGGCTTGCTGAGCCTTATTGAAGTCCTGTTGTGCAACACCGAATAGGTAGACCGTTTCGGCTTTATTCTCCAAAACCGACACATCTTTTTCAAACCATACTCCACTTTCAGACAGTATCTTTTCGAACAGATCGGCTTCTTTTTCGGAATAAAAATTGAAAATCGTATAACCTTTGTTGGTCGGATGATCCTTATAATTCACTAAGCCAATAAATCCTATTCTTCTACCCATTTCGTAAAGTATTCGATTGGTTTTCGATGTCCTTTTGGCCACTCATAATCTTCTCTTGGATATCCGATATAGAAAAGAGCCAAACATTTGTCTTCTTCTTTCAATTCCAGAAACTCTTTCATCTCATCTGTATAAATTAGTTCAGGAGTTGACCAAAACGCTCCCAATCCCCAAGCCGTGCAGGTAAGAAACATATTCTGGATTGCGCAAGCCACTGCTTCGATTTCTTCCAGTTCCATGATCTTACTGTCCGGATCTCTCTTCAAAGAAACGGCGATTACAGCGCCGGCCTGCATCGGACGATTTAGCAGTTTGTTGAATTTCACTTCAAGAAAATCTTCTTTCGCCGTTTTTTCCTGGTACAATTCGCACAAAAAATCAGACAGCCGCTGCCGACCTTTTCCCAGAAAAACTTTAAAAGTCCATGGCTGGGTTGAACCATGATTTGGCGCCCAAATAGCATTGTTTAGCATACGCTCAACCTGCTCGCGATGAATGAGCCGATCGGCATAAAACTCCGGTTTAATCGTTCTTCTATCTTTAATTAGCTCCGATATTTCGCTGAGGTTGTATTTCATTGCTTGAGCCTGGCCTCACCTTTGCAGTATTTGCCAAGGCGGAGACAGACAAATTTAGTGCTTTATCGCTATAGGGAGCCTCTATTAATTCATTCGCAACAAAATTTTCATAGTTTTAAAGACAAGGAAAATTTTTGCAACACGAGCGAGTTCATGTAAAAAAATTTGATGCCGTCCCGATAATGATCGGGATGAAAACCCTTTGGGAACAAAGATAGCAGACAATCTGACTGCGTTATATTTTTTATGAAATAGCTGTGGCTATTCCAAAAAAATATGCCTTGCATCTTATCTGCTATCTTTGTTTTTTGAAAGAAATGAATTAATAGAGGTTCCCTATAATTAGTCGGCTCGAAAATAGTATCTTGGATAATGAACCGTATTTACACGCAATTGTATAGAAACAGATGAAATATAGTATTGCAGTATTATTTCTTTTTGCCGCTCTTTCAGGTCGATCTCAGAATAATGTTGAGCTGGTAATTTCCAATCAGTTTGATTCATTTACCGGAGCCTGTTTTAGTCATGATAATAAATTGTTGGCAAAATTAATTGCGAAGACAGTTTCTGTATGGGATGTTGCGACAGGACGAATGATCAGAACAAGGATTTATACAGATGACATTGCATTTACCGCTGATACAATCTGGTTTTCAGATAACGATGAGGAAATAATAGTAAGTCATGCATATACCAATGATGAGTACCACATAAAGGTAATTAACGGCGAAAGCAATCTTGTGACAGGAGCTCCTTTTGACTACACCGCGATCACGGCTCCGACTCTTACAGGGCTTACCAAGGCCAATATGGCCGTGAATGATCCTACGGTTAAAAAGTTCGAGATACCATCTGCAGATGGTAACAAAAAACTGATTATTAAAAAGATAAAGAACAGAAATGACGCCACGGGCCGTAACACAATAATTGCATTAATGATTCTACAAGATGCGCAGGGAGGTACTCATAAAATTGACTCTGCATATTATTGCTATTACGCAATGAGTTCCGATTCAAAATACCTGTTTTGTAATGGAGCTTTCTATAATATGCAGTCGGGTAAAATGGTGAGTCGTACTCCACCATATATATATTCCGGAAAAGGAGTGGCGTTCTTACCAGGAACTCGGATTCCGGTTACATGTGGATCAAAAAGCCTTCGGATATGGAACTTTCCAGCGGTAACTGAAATGCCTCTTGAATACATGGTTGATTTTAAGGTGTCTCCGGATGGAAAATTAGTAGTAGCCGAACAAGTCGATTTTGAAAACAAGCAAAAGCGATTTTCAGTAATCGATCTTTCGAAACAGGAAGTACTACGATCATTCGCGCTGAAAGATTTTGATAATATGATTTGGGATGTCGATGTCGACGCTAGCAGAATTGTGACTTTCTGGTTTAAGTACAATGCCAAAGATCCTAGTTCATATCGATCAGAGATGAGAGTGCTGGATGGAGAAAATGGTGACCTGATTAAGGGGTTTAAGGCTACGACGCGTGCATTTTTTTCTGCTGATCCAGATTATATTTTAACGGATTCCGGAAGTTTGGGTTCTTATAGAGCGCACATGAAATCAAATGAGTTTATTAAGTTTCCAAGCCAAGACTTTAAAGTGACAACACAAGTAAGAAATATTTCCATAGATAAAAAACATCTCCTTGGATGGGACATTAATTACGCAGATGGCAAGGTCAAATATGAGTTAATTGCTTGGAGCTCTACAACAGGCGAAAAGGAGTTTTCTGCGGAATCCGAAACTGATGGTGGATCCCCACATATATTTCATCTTTGCAAAAATCACGAAATTCTTGCAATCGGATATGTAGGAACTGATGTGATTCATGTTTATGATTTCAAAGCACAGAAGTTAAAATTCAGCTTGAAGGGACACACGGGATCGATTCTGGAAATCGCCATTAGTGATGATTCTAAGAGAATGCTAAGTTCTTCCATGGATGGCACGGTTCGTCTATGGAATTTGGAAACAGCTAAAGAAATGGTTGCCTTAGTCTCCACAGGAGAAAAAGATTGGGCCATAGTGAATCCCCAGTCATATTATTATTCGACTCGCGGGGCTCAAAAATATATTCACTTTGTAAAAGGAAAGGATATTTACCCATTCGAACAATTTGATCTAAAGTACAATCGCCCGGATATCATTCTTGAGAGTTTGCAGGCCTCCAACCAAGAACTGATTCGGCCTTTTAACCTGGCTTACTTGAAACGTTTAAAGAGACTAGGCTTCACTGAGGAGATGTTGGATGGTGAATTTCATCTCCCAAAAGTAAATGTCACTAACAAAGATGATCTTCCGCTGATTTCCTCAAGCAGGGACATCAATTTAGTTGTTCATGGAATAGATTCGAAGTTCAAAATTGACCGTGTACTAATAAGGGTAAATGGTGTTCCTATACATGGAAAACTTGGGGTGAGTGTTAAGGATAAAAAGAAGAATTTGTTGAAAGAGGAATACAAAGTTCGATTATCAACTGGCGTGAATCGAATCGCAGTAAGTATAATGAATGAAAAGGGAGTGGAGTCAATAGCTTCAAACGTTGATATCGAGTATAACAATTCAACTGTTGAGCTCCCTGAACTTCATTTAGTTACAATGGGAGTTTCGAAGTACGCTGATCCACAATTCGATTTGAATTACGCTGCCAAAGATGCGAGCGATTTAACGAACCACTTTGTCACTCAGCATCTTCCATTCTCAAAAGTTAATTCGTATCACCTTGAAAATACAGAAGTGACGAGCGCAAAACTGCAAGAGATAAAAACGAAGCTTAGCGCAAGCAGTGAAGACGACGTGGTTTGCTTATTTTTTGCCGGTCATGGATTGTTGGATGCGGACTTGAATTATTTCCTGGCAGCTCACGATGTAAACTTTCAGAATCCTGCCGAAGGTGGAATTCCTTACGAGCTTTTCGAAGAATTGGTGGATGGCATTCCGGCAAGAAAGAAGTTGGTAATGATTGATGCCTGTCATTCCGGTGAGATTGATAAGGATGAAGTTGCCTGGGCTGAGAATACGGAGGAGAGCAACACAGAGACAAATGAGGATATTGATTTCCGGGCAGTTACCGCTACCGGCTTTAAGCAAGTCGGTTTAGAAAATAGCTATGAGCTAATGAAGGAACTGTTCACGGATATCCGAAAGAGTAGTGGAGCCTTGATTATTTCATCTGCCGGTGGAACAGAATATGCGATGGAAGGATCTGACTGGAATAATGGAGTGTTCACCTACAGTTTATTGAAGGGCATGTCAAATGGCGAAGCTGACCTTAACAAAGATGGAAAAGTAATGGCTGGTGAGCTGAACGAATTTGTTCGTATCAAAGTCTCTGAACTCACAGGTGGTCGTCAAACTCCGACAACGCGTGCTGAGGTTTTAGAGAATGATTGGAGAATGTGGTAACTCAAGCCTTTTCAGAATAACAAGCGTTCACCTAACGATGGATTTCAATTCATCGGGAGTTTCTTTCAATTTTTACAGGACCTCTTATTTAAGGTGATATGAAGGTGATTGTGTTGTTATTGGTTGTTTTATCGTTTCACTAAATTAGTGGAACAATAGCATGAAGGGAACAAAGCGTATGTGCTTTATTTAGATGTTATGCTGTATTAATTTTGTGGTATAACTCTTGACTAAAAGTAAATTATTCTTTACCTTTGTATATGAAATGTTCGGAAGCCTTTCGAATTCTGAAGAAGGATGGTTGGTATCCGATATCCCAGAAAGGATCACACGTGAAACTTGTTCATGACTCAAAAGATGGAACCATTATTTTTCCGAATCACGGCAGTCAAAAACTAGGTAAAGGTTTACAGAAAAAACTGTTCAAACAAGCAGGAATTAAGAGGTAGAATTATGAAAAAGTTAAAGAAGAAGATCAACATTACGGTTGAAAAAACCAAGACTGGATATTCTGCTTATTCGGAAGAATTGGCTGTTTACTCTACTGCGAAAGGAATTCCTGCTTTATACAAGAATTTGATTGATGCCTTGAATCTCGCATATGAAGAAAAAGGGTATTATGTTGAAGCGAGCAACCTGAAGTTGAACCTAGACCTGCAACAGTTTTTTCAATATTATAAAGTTCTTAATGCTAACTTTCTAGCGCAAAGAATCGGAATGAATCCTACTCTCCTATCTCAATATGTGCGTGGTAAGAAAACACCATCCCCGAAGCAGACGGACAAAATAATTCGTGGAATACAAATGATTGGAAAAGAACTTTCTGATATTAATCTTGTTTGACGAATTGAAAACACAGCATAACACATAAGTAAAATCCATGCCGCTTCGCGGCACGTCGGCATAAAAATGCCTATTTTACTCAAACGTACGATCTAAAATTCCTTCAATGCCCGATATATCAATCTCAATGGAAGTCCCATTACATTGAAGTACGAGCCGCTCAGCTTTTTAATTCCAACATAACCTATCCATTCCTGAACACCATAAGAGCCTGCCTTATCATAAGGTTGATAGTTAGTGACATAGTAGCGTATTTCTTTCTCGCTGAGTTCTTCAAATTCGACGATTGTCTCATCCGAAAACGTCATTCTCTTTTCTTTTGACCATACACAAACTCCGGTAATGACTTTGTGTTCAGAAGCAGACAGACGTGTAATCATCTGAATGGCTTCTTTTTCATTAGCCGGTTTTTCCAAAACCTCGCCGTCATGAATCACAACCGTATCGGAAGTAATAATAATTTCATTTTTTTTAATGCTGTCGATGAATGCTTCTGCTTTTAGTGTGGCAAGAAATTCGGCAACCTGCTCCGGTTCAAGGGTAGGATCATAGACTTCTTCTATTTCCCTGATTCGCACCTCAAAGTCGATATCAAGACCCTTCATTAAATCCTGTCTTCTGGGAGACTTTGAAGCGAGAATGACATGTTTACCATTGAGATTATCGAGCATCTTATAAAAATAAGGGTGACAGTAATCCGAAAAGCATGGCAAGCTTTAAAAAATTTGAAGAGAGAAGATAAGTTTTTCTCTTATCAGAAATCAAAAGGATGATTATTGAAATCACTACGGTAAAGGAGCAAATCGCAAGAAAGAGAAAATGACTATCGGGATCGAAGGGGGCAATATTATCCGGCATGCATTTTCCGGCTTCACAAAAATGGACGATAATATCATTAGTAAATAAAAATGTGATAACCAAATACCAGACGATTAACATGAGAAGAAAAAATGTGGTTATAAGGACAGCCCCTTTTGCTTTTCGCTTTCCAAGAACAATCGGTAAGGTTCTTGAGCCTAAGTGAAGGTCTCCACGAATGTCGGCAATGTCTTTTATTATTTCACGATTTAAATTAATTAGAAACGCAGTTCCTGCCACAATCAAAGTGATCTTGATAATAATTGGAGTCGGATCGAATAAATAGGTGTCTTCCAAGCCAAATTCACCACCGAGGGAATTCATATTAAATACCAGAACATAAATAGGAACCAGGGCCACAAGGAAAGCCATCATCAGGTTTCCTGACAAAAACTTCCGTTTATATATCGCAGAATAAAACCAGAGAATATTAATTGAAATGAAGGAGATCACCAATATCAACCAATTTTGATGCACGTATGAGACGTAGGCTGCAATTAAAATTCCAATTGAGTTGAACGACCAATGAAATAACATGGCCCATCTACGTTTTATATGCCTACCGACAATTAATCGTTCGGGCTTGTTTACCCGATCTGCTTTTACATCAAAATAGTCGTTGATAATATTTCCGGCGGCCGCCGTCAATAATGTCGATAAAATCAATAAAAGAAAGCCCGCATTACCTAAGATCGAGCGGTCGAATAATTCTTTGAAAGAATAGTTTGCCCAATTTCCTTCAATGGAAATGAACAAATACTTTGAAATGAACAGCTGAAAAACGCACATCGTTAAGCCAATTACCAAAAGATTGGCGAATCTTGATAGGCGTAAAAAGTGGTAAATGGATTTCATGTGGTTAAGGGCTTTGTACCAAATTAACCGGGTTTTATGATGTAAACGGTTCTACGATTTTGCTGATGCGCTGCTTTTTTCTCTTTATCGGTTTCAAGAGAATTGATGTAGTCTTCATTTCGAATAATAGTTTCGTCGGCATCATTAACAAATCTCGAGGGTTTGGTTTCGCCAAATCCTTCGTGGGCCATTCGCTCGGCCGGAACTCCCTTGCCAATCAAATAATCATAGACAGATTTTGCTCGACGTTTCGATAGGTCCAGGTTATGATCGTCATCACCCTGTGCGTCAGTATGACCTTGTAGCTGAATTTTGAGTTTATCGTGTCGCAAGAGGAAATTCGCGAAGCTGTCTAATTCCATGGATGATTCAGGTCTTAACCGATCTGAATCCAGATCGAACAGCACATTTGCTAAAACGTTTTCTCTTGTTGGATCATTGATCGGAATCAAAGGCACATCCCGATGATAAGGTTCATCAGAGTTTTCCGGAACCGTCAAATTAAAGTTAATCGAATAGGTATTGTAGCCCTCTCTTTTAACCAGCAATCCATATTCCCGATTAATTGGTAATGAAACCAAAAAGCTTCCATCCACCGGATCAGAAAAAGATCGAACGACTTCTTCACCCGTTTCTAAATCGATGAGCGAGAATTCAGCTTCAAGGGGATTCTTTGTAGTCACGTCATAGACCTTTCCGGTCATGTAAATTGTTTTCGTGGGCCTTATTGATTCCGGCATTTCGAATTCATATAAATCCAAAGATCCCAGTCCTCCTTCTCTGTTGGATCCGAAAATGGCTAACTTCCCGCTTGCAAATACCAGGAGCGAATTTTCATCAGCCGGCGTATTAATCGGATATCCTAAGTTTTTTGGATCGCTCCAGGATCCATCGGGCTGTAAAGTCGTCATGTACAAATCATAGCCTCCCATACCGATATGTCCATTCGAAGAAAAATACAATGTTTTACCATCCGGATGAATGAAGCAGGACGACTCAGAATAGGGTGTATTTATATTTGTGGGTAAACGAACCGCTTGCCCAAAAGATCCATCTTCCAGCAGTTTTGAAACGTAGATATCCCCATTTCGTTTATTACGTCCGCCCGAGCTTCGCATATTGCCCCGAATAAAATAAAGTGTTTTACCATCAGATGAAAGAGACGGCTGAGTTTCCCAGTTTTTGGTGTTAACCAAGCCGGGTAAATTAATGGGATCCAGCCATTTATTGCCTCTCTTTTCGGTCACAAACAAATCACAACTTCCATAACCTCTTCTTCCTGGGCCATATCCATTTCTCTGGTCAACGCATCCGACAAAAATCAGCGTTTTGCCATCCGGAGCGAATGTTGGTGCGCCTTCGTTTAAGTAGGTATTA
>CAZCAD010000120.1:0-8335 GCA_964496525.1 uncultured Flavobacteriales bacterium
AGAATCCATCTGCTGAATAAGAACCGTATACCAACTCTCCTGCATCTCTCAATTGAGTAATAACCGGATTTATAATTTCCATCTCTTCGTCTCCGATTGTGCCTCTATCGCCTGCATGAGGATTTAATCCTAAGACAGCTACTTTGGGTTTTGGTATTAAAAAATCTTCACGAAGGGATTGAAGCATTGACCGAAGTTTCTTTTCGATTTTTTCTTCCGTAATTTCCTCGACAACTTTTTTTAATGGCAAATGACCCGTGACCAAACCAAGGCGCAATTGATTAGTGACCATCATCATTAGGAAATCTTCGGATTCAAAAGAATGCGCTAAGTATTCGGTATGCCCGGGGAATTCGAAACCGGCATCTCTGACACAGTCTTTGTTTATGGGAGCCGTCACCATTACATCGATACTCCCGTTCTTCATGTCGGCTGTAGCTGCGTTCAAGGATTTCAAAGCATATTTTCCACCATTGGCATTCTTCTCTCCCAATACAATTTTAACTTCTTCAGACCAACAATTAATTAGGTTGATTTTCTTTGGCTTAGCCTCAGTGGCGTTTTTTATTGTCAAAAAATTCAGATCTGAGCCTTCAATATATTTCTTGTGAAAGGAAAGTGATTTAGCTGAGCCATAGATGATTGGGATTGAATTGGCATATACCATACTTTCTGAAAGTGTTTTAATAATCACCTCTAAACCAATTCCGTTAATATCGCCTATGGTAATTCCAACCTTGATCAAATTACTCATCCTTTGGCCTTTCTTTTAAGAAATTCAATTAGCAATCGGACTCCCGCTCCTGATGCTCCGATACCATTATAGCCTCTTCTCCTGGTGTTAAAAGCCGGTCCGGCAATATCTATGTGAATGTAAGGATAGTCAACAAAATGTTCGAGGAACTTTCCCGCCGTAATCATTCCGGCTGAAGATCCGCCGATATTTTTTAAATCGGCAATCGGCGACTTCAGATCCTCAAGATATTCATCCCAAAATGGAAATTGAACGACTCTGTCATGTGTATATTCGCCGGCTTCTTCTAATAAATTCAATTCTTTTTTAGCTGCATTGCCCATGGCAATTGAAGCGCGATATCCAATGGCGCGAGAAGCTGAACCGGTCAAAGTAGCTGCGTCAATTACCAGTTCAGGTTTGTATTTGTTCGAATATGCAAGGGCATCAGCTAAGATCATTCGACCTTCAGCGTCGGTGTTCAGTACTTCGACTGTCGTTTTATCAAACATTGTAATAATGTCTCCAGGTGCGTAGGCACTTCCGCCCGGTCGATTATCAGTTGATGGAAGTAGAGCAATAAGGTGTAATGGTAATTTTAATCGAGCGGTGGCGTAAATGGTAGCTGCCATGGTGGCTGCTCCTCCCATGTCGCATTTCATCATATCCATGGAGTTCATGGTCGGTTTCAAACTCAGCCCCCCTGTATCATACACAACTCCTTTTCCTACAAGGACAATGGGCTTTTTATTAATGGTTTTCTTTGGTTTCCACTCGATGATAGTGAAGGTTGGAGGCTCTAATGATCCTTTATTCACTGCCAGAATTCCTCCCATTTTCAGCGATTCAATTTTCGCTTTCTTCATCACCTCAACTTTCAATCCAGCTTTGGTGCATTTGGCTTTAACCTCTTTCGCCAATTGTTCAGCTGTTAAATAAGATACGGGTTCGTTTACCAAATCTCTCGCCCAATTTGTCGCCTCAACTGATGTATTTACAGATTTTAAATCTGCATTTTTGTTCGTGGTTGTCGCTTTTTTGAATGTGACCTTTTTTTTGTCGGTTAAATATTTGTCAAAGGAATAAGCCGATAAGCCAAGCCCTTCAGCAAAAAGTTCTATTTGTCCAGAATCCCCTTCAATTTGAATGTCATTTACTAATTTTCGAAGATGTCGATACGCATCGAATGCACCATCCCTCGTCTTGTCTCGAGCATTGGAATTGTTGAGTTTCTCAGTTTTTACAATCGCTGTTATTCGACCCGCTTCATTGACCCAAGCAAAATTATTGTCGTTGAATCGACCTTGAAAATAGGACGTAAGGGAGGATGATAAATCCAACTTTTTGATGCCAGCTTTTGATCCTACAAGAAAAATACGGTTCTTAGATGTAGGCTTAGCACTATATTTTAGAGTTAAAGACATCTACGAAAAATTTGCGAGTAAAGGTAGTATTTTTTATATTGTAAGTAATACCGATGAGTGCCTCCGACCGTTAGCAAAAAGTGAACTTATTATCAATTTTCGTGTGCTGTAAAATTCGTTCAATTGATAATTTAACCAGATCAGTCAATTGGATCAACTAAAACTGCTCTTTTTACGTTATAATTTAGGAACAGCATCACTTTTTAGTAACTTTGATACCCTTTTAAAATTTAGACTTTGAGTCGTAATTTAATATATACATTCATCCTGATTCTGATTTCAGTCAACTCTCGGGCCACGCACAATCGATCAGGTTCAATAACGTATGTCCATCTCTTCGGAACGACTTATTATTTTACGGTTACAACTTGTACCAAGACCTCGAGTGACGCAGACCGTCCCGAGCTCGAAATTACCTGGGGTGACGGAACCAGTGATACGATACCCAGAGACATGATCATCGAGGACCCAACTTACGATGTTCAGAAGAATATTTATTACGGTACTCATACCTACACCGGGCCTGCTAGTTATACGATCAGCATAGAAGATCCAAATCGAAATGCAGGCGTATTGAATATTACCAATTCGGTTGACAAAGTATTTTGTATTCAAACGGAGCTCGTTATTTCACCCTTCATCGGTGCACCCAATAATTCGGTTGTTATTGAAGATTGTCCATGTCCGGAGTTTGCTTGCGCTAATAATCTTTGGTGCTATAATATTTCGGCATATGATCCGGACGGAGATAGTTTGAGCTACTCCTTAATACCCAGTAAGGGCGAAGATTGCAAGGATATGGTGATACCGGCAGTTTATGAATATCCTGATCAAATTGCCGGTGGAATTATGTACATCGATGCAGTTACCGGAACGCTTTGTTGGGATACCCCAACGCTGGCTGGAATTTTTAATATTGCTATTCTCATCAAGGAGTATAGAGCCGGAGTTTATGTCGGTTCGGTGATTCAGGATATGCAGTTTGAGGTAATCGGAAATTGCAACAATGATGCTCCCGTAATCATTGATGTTGCGGATACTTGTGTTTATGCCGGCACTTCTGTTGATATTGCGTTTATTGCAAATGATTCAGAACATTCGGTAACTGTTTTCGCAACCGGAGCCGTTTTTCATCTGGCGACAAATCCAGCTATTTTTGACGATAGCACCGGGTTTTTAACCGCCACAGGTCATTTTTTATGGACACCCAACTGTGAGCAGGCCTCAGATTCTTATTATTCCATTGTCGTTCATGCGGAGGATAGTCATCCAACCATTCAGCTTACTGATTTATCGACCTTTAGGATTAAGGTGAATATCCCTCCGGTTACGGGTTTAACGATAAGTCCGGCCGGAAATACGATGGTTCTTGCCTGGGACCCATCGATTTGTACTGATGTTGATCATTACAACATTTATCGCGCCTTAGATACTATTGACTATAATTCGGAATGTTGTTTGCAAGGGACAACGGATTTAATGGGTTATTCTTTAATTGGGATGACTACCGATACCAACTATACGGACCTCTCTACTTTGGTGGTTGGAAATGAATATTGTTATTTGGTCACGGCGGTTAACAGTAAGGGCGTAGAAAGCTGTGTTTCAGAAGAAGTGTGCGATCACCTGAATTTTGAAATTCCGGTTCTTACGCATGTTAGTGTGATCGAAACGGCCACAGCTACCGGTAAAGATACGATCATGTGGTCTTATCCAAAAGAACTGAATACAGCAATTTATACAGGACCGTATCATTATGAATTGTATAGGTACGATGATTATGGTGGTGGAGCACCTACGCTCGCTTTAATAACACCTTCGCAAGTGTTGATTGATAATCCGGATACGATTTTTTACGATCAGTTTTTGGACACCGACCAAAGACCTTACACCTATCGCGTTTTTCTATACAGCGGCAGTGTTAATGTGGGCGGCTCTGTGCAAGCTTCATCTCCCTTTTTATCGTTGATACCAAACGACAATCAATTAGAACTTACCTGGATTGACAGTGTACCCTGGACAAATTATCAATACGAGATTTACAAAGAGATTCCAACCGGCAGTGGCAGTTTCACTTTTATAGCATTGATAGATACAATAGGCTATATCGATACCGGCCTGGTAAATGGAGCTGACTATTGCTATAAAATAAAAACGATCGGACAGTATACCGCCGCAGGAATTACCAAACCATTGGAAAATTGGTCGCAAGAGGTTTGTGGTCAACCTTGGGATTACACCGCACCATGTCCGCCGGTTCTATCAATTTCCGGCAATTGCGATTTAGAAGAAACTTATTTGAATTGGACGAATCCAAACAATTCTTGTGCAGATGATGTGACTCAATATAATCTTTACTTCGCTGCTTTCGAAGGAGACAGTCTCCAATTCTTAGTTACTTTTGGCAGTGATTTGGATACGTTCTATGTGCACAAAGGCAGGGGAAGTATCGCCGGTTGTTATTATGTGACGGCAATTGATTCTGCCATCTACGGAAACGAAAGCAAGCCATCAAATATCGCCTGTATTGACAATTGTGATGGGTATTATGTGCTCCCCAATATATTTACACCTGATGCCTCCGGAGCAAATGACCTGTATCATCCACTACTTCCGTTTAAGTTTGTTGAGAGCATTGATATCGTCATTATCAATCGTTGGGGGCAGACCGTTTTCACTACAACTGATCCATATATTTATTGGGATGCATACAATCAAAAAAACGGAAAAAAATGCGCCGATGGGGTTTATTTCTACAAGATCGTCGTTAATGAAATTAAGTTAGCCGGCCTGGTCCCTCGTGAATTTCAAGGAAATATTCAAATCATCAATTCGCGTTAATGTTTACAGGAATTATTGAGGCTCTTGGCAGAGTCGAAAAAATTGAGACTGAAGGTGGCAATGTTCATTTTACAGTCTCCTGCCCATTTGCCGGTGAGCTTGAGGTTGATCAGAGCGTTGCCCATAACGGTTGTTGCTTAACAGTAGTAGATGTTGCGGAAAAAGAATATACTCTTACGGCGATTGAGGAAACTTTGAAACGAACCAACCTTGGCGGATTATCTGAGGGCGATTTCGTCAATCTTGAACGTTCTGCCAAGGTCGGAGATCGATTAGACGGTCATATTGTTCAGGGCCATGTTGATACAACAGCAATATGCACGGAGGTGATTAATACTGATGGTAGCTCTGAGTTTGTTTTTGAGTATGAGTATTCTGATATCACAGTGACAAAAGGATCAATTACTGTCAATGGGGTTAGCTTGACCGTGGTTCAATCTGAAAAAGGATTGTTTTCGGTCCACATTATTCCATTTACACTCGATCAGACAAATTTTGGCGCAATTCAAGTGGGGAGTATGGTAAATATTGAATTTGACATTATTGGTAAATACGTCCGCCGTTTAGTCAATAAATCATAGTGGCCATTTTCTCATCACGCTTAGGGTCTGTGCAGACCCTTAATTTTAGGAAATTCACGAATAATAAACTGTTTAAAACTTTAGCACGACTTTTGAATGTAATGGGTAATAGCATCTAATTTTGTGAGTATGAGATGGGGTGGATTGTTGATTGTTCTACTGTTCTCGGGCTTTCTTAGCCGGGGACAAATAGATTCTGTGAGGATCGGGCTGAGAACTTTTGTTCTGGTGGATACGACGAAACCTGTTAATTACGACTCTCTTTTTGCTATTCAGCCACAGCTATTGTTAAACTCGGCTTACTACAAGGAAAGGTATAAGGAGACTGATCTTTTATACAAAGTCACCGATAACAAGGGAAATGGATTTGACAGCTTGTACGGAACCCGGAATATGAGACCCATACTTCATGGAGTCGCCTATCGAGGGGGCTCGAACAATTATTATCATAAAACTGACAAGCGTAAAAATCAAAACCCGATACCACTTGACGGCATGCATGGCCTTTGCAAAGAAGGTTTTTCTAATGGCGTTTACCTGTACCGCGAGAATTTCGAATTTTCACCTCTCGGGGATACTTGTGACTGCATCGACAGTTCCTACAACCAATTTCAATATCAGCAGTTGGATTATTATGATTCCAGTCATGTATACCAAATGTTGAAGATGACGCACGATGCCGCCACCAGGAATGATGTCGGTCCGGTCTATCTTCATTGTTGGAATGGCTGGCATGCATCCGGCTATATCGCTGCTGTTATTCTCCGTCAATTCTGCGAATACTCAAACTGGGATGCCGTTAATTATTGGGATTTAGGTACGGACGGTGCTAATACCAGTCCAAGATATCAGACTCAAAGAGAGCGAATCAAGGACTTTACACCTTATCCGG
Source organism: uncultured Flavobacteriales bacterium (assembly GCA_964496525.1). Taxonomy (GTDB): domain Bacteria; phylum Bacteroidota; class Bacteroidia; order Flavobacteriales_D; family Crocinitomicaceae; genus JAKSBJ01. Next base: position 6,472 of record CAZCAD010000120.1, read on the forward strand.
AATTCGTCATTTCTGACTCATTACAGGATTGTCTGTGTCCTCCAATGCCCGAAAATATCGATAGCACGCAACTGCATATAGAGATCGAACATTTGATCATTGTACCCGAAGCCATCCCGATTAATTTCCAAATTGTTCTTTATAATGTCAAGTTTGGAGCGGGCAGAACAACCTTTGGAAACATCACGACTAATCCTGATATCGTTAATTTGAAAATCGCCTTGGATATGGATCCGAATTTGGTGATTGAAGTCGGAGGATATACGGATAACAGTGGTAGCTACTCAAAAAATGTAACAATCTCACAACAGCGCGCCCAATTCGTCTTCAATCATTTGATAGAATCAGGATATCCTGTCGAGAGACTAACATACAAGGGCTACGGTCCCGCGAAGCCAATTTATAGTAATCGATATCGGTCAACTCGCGAAGGTAATCGCCGGATAGAAATAAAGATCATTAGTAAAACTGTTCATGGTGGAAACGGATTAGTGGATGAATCGGTCTACAACAGTAATGCGCCTGACGAAGAGCAGCTAAAGAAATCCTATCTGTCCTATTTCTTTGGACATCCGAATGATAAATTAGGAAGCTTATTCATCGTTGATTCATTGGAGTTTGCATCCAGCAGCTATGAACTTCCAACTGGGGGTAAAGGGATGGAGCTACTTGATCAACTTATTGTTTATGTTCGAAAGAAAAGCGGCATGCAAATCAGGGTGATGGGATATACTGATGCGTCCGGCATCGCAGAAAACAATTTGACTTTATCTCGAAATCGTGCCAAAGCGGTTTATGATTATTTGATTGGCAACGGTTTAAACCCCAAACAAGTAATGCATCTTGGATTGGGTTCCGAAAATCCAATTGCACCAAATCGGTACAAATGGGGAAGAGATATTAATCGACGAATTGAGATTGAATTCATCGCACGATAAGTAGTGTCTGGTCGGAAATACAGCAAAATTCAAATTACTTCTTTTCGTCATCTTTTCATTTTTTTCTAATCGATTGATCCGCCTAAGGCGGATCAACTCATAGAATAAAAATCTACTCAAAAATAAGTGAATTTAGAAAAATTGTCTATTTCCGACCAGACACTAAGCAAGAAAAAAGCCCTTTAATTTTCGTTTTCCCTTTGTATCTTTAAACGTTTAAATTTGTATCTTTTAGTCAGAGAGAGGGACACTATGAGAATTTTATCACTTATTTGCATTTTACTAATGGTATCTTCTGCATTTTCGCAGCGGAATCCACGTGAAATTGAGGCAGACTGGAAGACTGACGTTTCCAAGTCAAGTTTAGACCTGGAAGAAATATTTGTTTGTATTGGCAAGGATGAAATACCGGCAATCGACCGACCGACTTATTATGATGTTAGCAGTGCCGAGCGAGAGTATTTTGAATTTGAGCCTTTGATTTTTGTCGAACATGACTTAATTGCAAAGGGATATCCACTATCTGTCTTATTATATCATGAAATTGTTAACGATTCAATCGTAGGAGTTGACTCTACCCTTTATTATACCGTAACCTATTGCCCGCTTTGTAATTCGGCCATTGTATTTAATCGAAAAACCAAGGTAAAAGGAGAATCAATTATTCTCGATTTTGGTGTAAGCGGAATGATAAGAAATAGCGACATGGTGATGTACGACCGACAAACGGAAAGCTGGTGGCAACAATTTACCGGTCAGGGATTGGTTGGCGAATTAACCGGACACAAGTTGGATTTTTTAACTGCTCCGGTCATTTCGATGGAGGAGTTTGCTTTGTTTTTTCCTGATGGAAGAGTGTTGAGTAAGAAAACTGGATTTAAGAATGACGATGGTGCTGATTATGATTATGGTCAGAATCCGTATAT
>CAZCAD010000121.1:0-8288 GCA_964496525.1 uncultured Flavobacteriales bacterium
TTCCGGCCGATACGGTGGACATGACAATACATTATAAGGATAAGAAAATGGAAGATGGATACCGGGTGCCCAACATTACTCACATTACGATTGTTCATCCTCGTGATTCAGTAAGAATCGAGATTAACTCAGGTGCTGTTAGAATTAACCAACCGAAAAAAATATTTGTAAAAATTCCGGAACATTACATTGAATGCCCATAAGATCATATTGATTTGCCTTTCATTGGTTTGTCTTGCTGCATCTGCTCAGGAAAAGGAGAGTGATCGCCTTAAACAACAGCAGAAGGATTTGGAAAAGAAAATTAATTATACACAGACCCTGCTCAAGAATACAGCCCTCAGCCGTGAGAATTTGAGCGACAATATCGGTTTAATTGATCGAAAAATAGAGTATAGAAAAGACTTGCTGGATAATCTGGATATTCAGATTATTCAACTTCACAATGACATCAAAGAGCTAGCGCTCAGTGTTGCGAAATTGGAAGTGGAGGTAGAAAAGCAGAAGGAACAATTTAAAGCAATGCTCCGCCAGGCCTATAAAATGCGAAATCAAAAGGCCAATTTGATTTTTATTCTATCATCCGAGTCCTTTAACCAGGCGAACAGACGTATGGATTATATGGAACAGCTCAGCAAATATCGCGCTGACCAAATTCGAAAAATTCAGGCTTCTATTGATCAATTAAATAAAGAAAAGTTGGCTCTGGAAGAAAAACGATCGGAAGTGGATTTATTAGCGAAGAACAAAACACTCGAGCAGAAACGCTATATCAACGATCGCGAAAATCAAAAGAAAAATATTGATGATTTAAAGGGAAAAGAAACACAACTTCAAAATGAGTTGAGTCAGCAGAAAAAGAAGTCCAGGGAAATTCAAGCAGCCATTAACGCTGCAATAAATAAAGAAATTCTTGCCGCCAGAAAGAAAGAAAAGGAAACGCCAAGAACCTTAGAAGAAACGAAAGAAATTGAATTGTCCAATAAAGGCTTCGAAGACAACAAGGGTCGGTTACCCTGGCCGGTGAAAAAGGGAGAGATCACAAAGGGTTACGGTAAGCAACCTCATCCCATGCACGTCAATGTCTATACTTACAACAATGGAGTAGATATCACTACCGTTAAAGGCTCCACGGTTCGGGCAGTGTATAGTGGAGAGGTAAGCACGGTGCTTGTGATTCCGGGTGCCGGTAAGGCAATTATTATCGCTCATGGTAATTACAGAACCATTTATTCGAACTTGCAAGAGACTTATGTCGCGCAGGGTGATAAGGTCTCTGCAAAGCAAGAAATTGGTGCGCTGCTCGTTAATGGAAGTGGCAATTCAGAAGTGCATTTTGAAATTCGTAAGATTACAGATGCCGGCGGTATCAGTAATATCAATCCGACTTACTGGTTGTATAGATAAAAAAATCCCGAACCACATGGGATTCGAGATTTCAATTTTGGACGATAAACCTAAAATAATATTTATTGATCTAACTGGTAAACGAAACATCCTTCGTCAATATCAAACTTGACGTGAAGTGTCACTTCAGATGTAACAGGATTTCCAAATCTATCGGTAGCCGGCTCCCAACCGGGCATAATCCGCACAATCCGTGTTGCCTCCCGTTCGAAATACCTGACGCTTCTAGAATTTCCAAGAAGTTTAGCTCCGCTAAACGGCTCCTCCAATTCGTCATTTCTGTTCATTCGGATCAAATCTGCTTCAATATAGGTTTTAGCTCCGTTTTCGTCAACGAAGAACCTCACCTTTACAATTGCCTCTAAACCTTTTCTCTTAGGCGTTTCAGGATATCTTAAATTTTTCTTTGTCCATTTGGATCTTTTAAGGTCCCCACCCGGATATCTCGCGTTCAAATGCGCATTTGAGAAGGTCTTTTTATCATATTCACTCGACCGCTTGCTTGAATTACTTGCTTTGTTTGACTTATTGGACTGATTCGAATTATTGCCTTGTTTATTTGCTACATCCGCTGAAGCAGTGCCGGTCGCATCTGTCGGATCATCCACTGTTCCGGCCTTGTTCTCTGAATCAGGGGGGGCGCCACTATTACCAGAATCATTCGCTTCATCATCAACCGATGAGGCGGAGTTTCTATTATCATCAGAATTGTGATTGACTCTGATAATGGCCGAACCATTCGATTCTTCACTCATTTCATCAATTGCGGCCAGAGCCTCTTCATCTTCTGCCGTTAGAGTTGTTTCAACTTCTGTATAATTAATCGTTGCGAAATCATCCGGATCTTCATCAAAAGCAGGCGCAAATTCTTCGACCGGAGGTTCATTTGTAGTTAGTTCACCATTGTCTTGGGAATTTACACCGTAGTAAATAGCAGTACCAATAGTACCAACAACGACGATGCTTCCAGTCACAGTCCACAAAATTTGCGATAGTCCCCAAGCCGTTCCTGCAGCTGCAGTTGCAATACCAGCGACAGTGTTGATCTCGGCAATCAAAGCCTTTCTGTTAACGGTTTGAATCAGTAACTGCTGGTCCTGGACAATAGACTTTAGTGCAGGATCAGCGGCCATTTGTGCTTCAAAAGCCCCTTTCTGTACGGCGGACATTTTACCGGACAGGTAGAGGTCAATGTTCTCTAGGTTATTTAATTCAGCTCTCATTTATTTATGTCAATTTGTTTTGGTGCTCAGACCTGTCAAGGCCTCAATTGGTTTGCTTTAATTCTTTTGCCATTAATATGGCCTTCTCCATACACTTGTATTTTTGAGTCTTTGCTGAATTGACAGAAGAAAATTCAAGCTTTTCTGCTATTTCCGTCATACTGCGTCTTTGGTAATAAAACAACTCAAATATCTTTTTACACCTTTCGGTAACTCCGGCCAGTACCTTATCTAAAATTTTAATCCGTTCTTCTTTCTCCTCGCTGTAATCCAAATCATCGGCTGAAAGTATTAAGGTGTCTTTCCATTCCAGCTCCGGATTCCTGTTTCGCTTTCTCAATTCATTTTTCCAGAGAAAACGATTTACGCCATACAAATAGGTGCTTAGCTTTGAGGTCAACTCAAATTCAGGTTTTGATACCTTTTCAATGAGTAATACCAGGCTATCATGAAAAATCTCTCTCGCCGTGCCCTCATTTCCACCGCTTGACTGAATATTCGCCTTTATTTTTGGAAATTCTAAATACAGCTCCTTTATTGCCGCCTCACGGCGTCCTTCTCTTATCTCTCTTATTATCTCCTCGTCAGTCATCTCATCCGGTTTAATTTAATCGGCCATTTTCGCCGGTCTTCAATTTATGTCCGCTTCTACTAAAAGTAACCCCTTATTCTAACGCATAAATTGCCAAAATGGTGCGTCTCATTAAAATACAAAGAATTAGAGAGCTTTCAAAGTGGAACGATTTCCGGCAGGCATCATTCGCTAAATCAAGATTAAGCGGCAGCAGATAGGTGGAACGGTCTGTTTGAGCCCATTCCGATACATCGGGAAAACGAGTATGGACAGCCTGGAAGCCGGCCGATTAATATTGAAGGCTTACACTATTTTGATCCGGATTACGTATATAGGTAGTCAAGAATTATGAATCGCTGTTTATTAATCTTACTATTCACTTCCATTTCCTGCTTCGGATTTAGTCAGGCTAAAACTGACATTGGCTTTCGCTACGAAATCGGTTGGAGTCAAATGGCTTCATTGCAACTCAGAGTACCAGTTTATAATCGATTGAAAATGAACATCGCTTTTGGTTACGAGCCAAATACGCGCCGTATTTCCCAATCGAGAAACTGGAGTTACATTCTCAATCAAAATGATACTTTACTCACAAGAAGATATTGGACCTATAATCGTCAGGTGTGGCAATTGCAAAATGGGCTTACGATACAGCTACCATGGAAATGCTTCTCGGTTAGTTTTGATTTTTTAATCAGCCTGGAACGTGAACGAAATTATAATTACAATGAATATTACCTGTACGATAAAACGAAGTCGAACTATTATGAGCTTTACACAAATGAATCAATGAGCAAACAAGAAGGAATACAGACGAAATTTAGCATAGTGCCGGGATTCCGACAAGCATTTCATTTCCATTTGCCCATAGGAAAACGTTTCGTATTCGGACTGTCCTTTGCTCAAATGATCGGCGGAACTTTTATTTTTCGCAGTGAAGTTGAGGCAGATCCTTTGCAGGAGACGTGGGGAAATTGGTTAGGAATTGATGAAGTACGCCCTGATATTCGGGGAGTGGTCAGTATCCGATACCGGTTTGGTAAAGAGAAATCCTTTGATCCGATTAGAAAGAAGAAAAGAGAAAAAAAACTCCTGCCACAATAATCCAAAACTTCGTCCGTTTATTACATCTAAACACCCCAAATCCTGTTTCATTGATCTAAATTCTTACTTGATATTTTGACAACAGAGCCGTAAGGTTCGAAACAAAAAAAGTAAAGTTTAAGAAAATGAAAATTTGGTATCCACTTGCCCTCTTACTGCTATTAGTGAGCTGTTCAAAATCCACCTCTGCTCAAAATCGAATGGACCTTGGTTTGCGTTATGAAATTGGCAGTGATCGTATGATAATGGTTCAGTATCGGGTTCCGATCAGCCCAAATTTCAAATGGAATATTGCAGCGGCTTTTTTACCTGATTTGGTAAGAAGTCGCTCTTGGCAAAAACTTTCTCGAATTATTGATGCAAATGACACGCTTGTCACCGAAAGACAGTATAGGACTTCACGGAGAGGTGGTCAATTGACGAGCGGTTTGACGCTACAATTACCCTGGAAGCTTTTCTCAATAAGTGCCGACCTGGTTTTGGGCGTTAGGCAGGTCATTCGGTCTAACTACAACCGGTATTTCATAAAAGAATCCGGTTCAAACACCTTTAACTCTTACTGGCGGGCAGATTTGGGATCCAAGTATACCATGCAGGAGGTTTGGAGTCTCAGGCCGGGAATCAGAACGGAATTTCAGATGAACTTACCAATTAACAAACGATTGAAGTTGAATCTGTCAGTTACTCCGGTGCTTTACACCGAAATTAATGTGACCAATACAGTTACCTTCGATCCATTGGATGAATTTCAGGATCCTTTTACCGGATTCAGCAGCATCAACTTTGACCTGCGCGCCGGAATAGGATTACAATACAGTTTTGGAAAAGGAAAAGTTTTTGGTAAACGAAATACAAACGGGTCGGCAGGGAACATGACCATTAAGACATTAGAACAATAAAAATAATTAAGCGAAAATCAAATTCAAAAAGCCCGGTTGTGCAAAGTTAAGATTAGGCTGTAATTTGATTTGGGTACTCCCGTTCTTCGGTTCGGGAGTACTTTTTTGCTTAAGCATTTAGGGTGAAAAGATGACCGTTTTTTTACTGACTCCATAAGCCATTCCATAAGCTTTATTCGAAAAGAATGAGGGTGGATTATAGAATTGGCTGTTTGCCTGACCACTATTCATATAGGTCTGAAGTTCCAGTAAGTACTCTCCAACGTCCGTACTTAGAGAGTATATTTCCATCTTGATGGTTTGAAAATTTTCGAATGATTGACCGAAGTTTACAGTTGGTGGTTTGATGATTTGATTTGGAGCGGCCAAAACCGGTGTCACCCAATATACAGGTGTCAATATCTCATCCCAGACAGTGTCCACACCATTAAAGGATTGAAATGCATAAAGATCATAACCGAAATACTGCTCACTTTCTGAGTCCAGCTGAATCCTTATTCGATCAAATGAATTCGAAGTATTTCCACCGGTCAGATCAAGATAGAGGCTGTCTATGGTAAATGGTGATGGCATGACCGTCAGAGCCGAATACGACTCTCCTGCTCTGCTGAACTCAAAAGAATAAGTTTCTCCGGCGATTCCTTTGAATGGAACCGTTGACTTGTATCGACCATCAAAATCGTGAACGTAATTATAGATCGAATCATCGGTAACAACTTGAAAGGACATGTCATCAATAAAATCCGGTGTTTCATCTTCCAAATCGGAGGACCAGTTGAATTCAAAGTACTGCGTTTGGAGGCTGTCGCTTATCGTGCCCTCGGCCTTGATGAACTTATCGGATTCGGTCAAATCTATCGAGAGTTCTTGCTTTATGCATGAGGTCAGGATCAGGCCAAAAATTAAATATAAATAAGGCTGCTTCACAGTTTGAAATTGAGATTGAGATAAATCATTAGTGGCGTATAATCCACGCTTTCAAGTTTAATATTTTGCGGTTCAGAATTGTCAGTTGTTATATATACAACCGACGGATTAAATCGCCCATATAAGTTTGTAATATTTAGGGTGAGTGAAAACCGGTCCTTACGACGCTTAACGCCGAATTTACGGGTTAGAGCCACATCCCAGCGGCTGAAAGGGTCCAGACGTTCTGCATTTCTGTTATCGGAATAGAGCGGAAAGGCCGTGTTTTCAATGGTGAATTGCCCGTTGGGGAGGGTGATAGCTCGACCGGTATTGAAAATAAAATTAGCGCTGAGTTTCCACTTCTTCGAAAGATTGAAGAATTGATTCATTGAAAAATAATGAGGCGTCGAGTTCATTGTCGGATAATACTCATCCTTGTTAATACCTATTATCTTCTGTCGGCTATGAGTATATGAGTAGGAGAGGGCAATGGAATATCGAGTTGATAGTTGATAATTAACCATTAATTCGGCCCCGAAGGCATTCATAAATCCGGACAATAAATTCGATTCAATTTCTGTTGATGAGGTGAAAACAGGTGAGGCGTAATCCAGAACATTTCTCACATGACGATTGAAGACGGTCACAGAAGTATTGATTGCGCCCTGCTTGTGCACCCAGCCGATCGATCCCTGAATATTCCTTTCCGGTTTGAGGAATGAATTGGAAGTTGTCCAAAGTTCAATGGGCAAAAAGTAGTTGACGTAGTTGATGATATGCGTGTGCTGACTGGTAATCCCCGCTGAAAATTGGAACATGTCTTTTGGTCCGGCATGATAAGTCAAAAGAAATCTTGGGTCCACAAAGTAGAGAGGATCATAGAACTTGTTCTTCTTATAAATGACGGTCGTGGTTGTTAAATCTTCATTCAAATAAGCCGTTGTATCACCCGTTCCCAAATGAAAGACAAATGGAACTCGTATTCCGGCCTCTAATCCAACCTTCGCATTGAATTGTTTATTCATAGACAGGTAGAGTGCGCTTTCAAAGGCATTTCGCTGCAAAAACAAATCGGAGCTGGCGGTGGCAATTCTGCCCTTCCTGGTACGAAGAGAGGCTACGCTTATTCCATAGTTGAATTTCAGCGATCGTGAATAGAAATTGGTGACATCGTAATTAATCTTATCCGATACCACAATCTGGCCGAACGCCTCATAGGTAAGGCTGTTGATTAAGTTATATCCGTAGTTAAACTCGCTGTGAGTGATGCTCAAATTAGAGAAGGTTTTGGTGTTAAAAATATGATTCCAACGCAGTGCTCCCGCTACATTGCCCCAGCTAAACCTCGACGTCGTATCAGATAAATTATCACGACCGTAATAAGTGGTATAATAGATTCGATTATTTGAGTTTATTTTCCAATTTATCTTACCGTTGAGGTCAAAAAATGTGGGTAGCGAAAATTGATAATCGAAAAGAAAACTTCCGGCCAAAGCAGGTAAGAGAGATCTTCGCGCAGATAAATAAAATGATACCTTTTGTTTGACCAAAGGGCCTTCCCAATTCACTCTTGTGCTTACAAAGCCGACACTGCCTGAAAGATGATGTCGATTCAAGTTGCCTTCTTTGGTGTGTACTTGCAAAATTGAAGAGTTCCGCGATCCGAACTGACAGGGAATATAGTCTTTATACAAAGTTGCCGATCGAAGGGCATCAACGTTTACAATTGAATACAGCCCTAACAAATGAGTTGGATGATAAATAGGAATTTCATCTAATAATATGAGGTTGTTGCCCGTTCCGGATCCTCGCACCTGATATCCGGCACTACCACCTGCCGTAGGCTGAATGCCCGGAAATTGTTGAAGGTATTTAAATAAGTCAATTTCTCCGTTTGCTGCCGGAACCTTCATCATTTCTGAGCGGCTTAGCGTAATTTTTTCCAGATACTGCAGGTCGGATTCCAGCAATCGATTTCCATTAATGCTGTCCGCATGAACTTCAACTGCACGAAGTAAAACTGTGTCTTCAGTCAAATTAAAGTTCAAGACCATATCATTCTCAATGTTTAGCTCATCGCGAATCTTCAACATACCAACCGAGGAAATAAAGAAGGTTGTTGGACCTTTTGGCAATTCAATGGAATAATATCCGTAGGAATTGGAAATCACT
>CAZCAD010000122.1:0-8276 GCA_964496525.1 uncultured Flavobacteriales bacterium
TGCATTTACGATAACTTGTTGGTTCGGCACGACTGCCCAGGTTGTGGTATCATAACTATTGGGATCAAAGGTCAAACTTGCCGGTAATCCATTTTCAAAACTTTTTCGCGAATCAGGTAAAATGTCCTCTGAGATGTTTCCAAGGTTGAAATACAAATCTCCTCCACCCATATTGACTGTGCCGGTATCGGTGGCATCATTGTTAAATGGATCCAACATCCAAAATTGAATAAACTGGATGTTTGCCGTTTCAAAGTTTGTCGTGATCAAGGAGCGCATCACTCCTGCCCATCGGTCAGATGGATTATTGAATGTACCATCGGGATTGATGTTCGCAGAAGTGGTGTCATAATTATAAGGGCCTCTTTCGTTTGGATAATAGGCCATGTCAAATACCGGAATATTATTCAAGGTTCCGGCCGGTGGTTGATTTTGCGGGAATAATTGTGTTTGCGAAACAAGGTGCATTCGTGAATCGTCCAGCATATCGGGATCGTCCTTGATGTGTTGAGGTGTTATGTTAGAAGCACCTTGTGTATTATAGAAAGCCGTAGGATCAACCACGTACCAGGCTAGCTGCCCTCTATTAAACCCGGGTAACAATCCTGTTTTCGTGTCGCCTTCCGGTATAATATCCGTTTGACCTTGAGGAATCGAGGCCAGTTTCCATGTGCCGAATGTCTTAATATCAATGGCCGTCTGGCTTCCTTCAAATCCATCGATGTAAGAAATCCCTTCTTTACTAATCGCCCGTTGTGTTCCCGGAATCAAATAAGCGAATTCTCCGTAAGCTGTAAGTGTTGATTTTTCCTTGGTACTAATTATTGGAAGGAAGTCAACCAATTTGGTCAAGAAAGGAACCTCTGTTCTATAAGAGACATCTGTGCCAACAACGGTATTACTGATCGGTTCATCTCCCGCATTAACTTTTTGAGTTAGTGGCTTCTCCGTCAAATTCATAATCGTCGCACCCCAATTGAAGTCCTTGTTAAACTCATAATTGAAATGTGCTCCGACAAGTGATTTGGATTGAAAACCGAAAAGTGAATTACTCTCCAACTGAACCTTAATCGGTGTTTGCGACTCTAAAATTCCCTGATTTAAGATCTTCACACGTCCCAGGTTGTAGTCCACCGTATAATCGACATTCTCGGTCAGCTTAACCCCACCGGCGGTAACAGTAACCGAGCCTTCCGGAATATTTAATGCGCTCAAGGTAATCTCGGAACTTACGGAAGATTTATAAGTTCCTTTCAGTAAAAAGCGGTTTTTACCTGGAATCTGTTTGGCTGCAGTTTTAGTGGAGTCGTACAACTCCTGATATACAATCGCATCTATTTGATTTGGCGCTAGTGTACTCTTCGATTCCAACACATCCCTGAGTGTTTTGCCAAATGGTTCAATGGTTGTAAAATAAACCCGACCCGTCCGGGGATCGATGGTTCCGCCATTTACAGCCCTATTATTATTTTCGTACGTAATTGGGACAAAGTCAAAACGTCCGTCCGGTTGTAATTGTTGGTTCAGGTTTAGACGATCAAGTGCCAGTTGTTGTATCAATAATTTATCATCAACTCCGCCATAAGGCAGGTAATTGATGTTCACTGAAGTTTTTGGATTATTGTACCAAAGATCAAAGATGAAATCGGCTGCACTCACCTGGTAGGCACCAATTGAATAAACATTTTTCATCATTAAATCCCAGGTTTTATTCTGTGGGTTAAGTACGGTCGCTTTGATCAACTTTAGGATCAATGCTGTTTTTGATCCTTCCTGAACCGGCACGTCGGTAGAAAATTCACCGACTTGGTATGTACGGCCCTGGCGGGTATATTGATAAGCTACAGCTAATACCTCATCCTGATTTAGCGGTGACTTTAAGGAAAGAAATCCCAACTGGGAGTTGTAGTTATATTCTCTTTCCGAAAGTCTTCTGGCGTTCTCTACCTTTTCGTAATGAACGGATTGAGTAAACGGACCGGGTGAACCGGTGAAAACCGATAATTCTGCCACGGCGTTTGAAAAATCTCTGACATTGGTAGAATTGACAAGGGTTGAATAAATTTCATTCGCCCCGTTATCCGGAGTACTTCCAACAAACATTATCGCTCCGCCTTCACAGTTTATGGGATTCTCTTCTCCTAAATCTGTAAAGGCGAGGAAATTCCTTGTGTCCTCTACCTTATTAATTCTATTTGTCACCCAAACTTCTATTTTGGTAATGTTAATCGCTGAGCTTACGATAGGCATTGTCTTCATCGCCTCGTCGTAATTCTCTCGGTGATAGTAATTCAGGAAATAATGTTTATTGGCCTCATAATTATCGGCCTTCACATCAAAATCCTGCACTTGTGCACCACCCGCCACATTAATTTCCTGGCGCTTTCCTTTTTGCTGAGATAAAATAGATTGTATTGTTAATCGACCAAATTTCAAATCTGTTCGAATTCCGAACAAACTTTGAGATCCTTGAATCAATGTTGTATTAAGCGGTAAAGAAACATTACCTGCTTGAATTTTTTGAATGATCTCGTCTTCATAGCCCGTGTACTCAATTTTAACCTGGTTTTGAAAGTTAAAGGTCGCTTCAGTATTCTGAGCGATTGTCAATTTCAGCTTATCGCCAATTTGTCCAACCATGTTGAGCTGAATTTTTTGCTGAAAATCAAATGTGGGTACCCGGCGTTGCTTTAACGGTAGTACCGGGTTATCATAACGAGAGATGTTAACGCCGAACGATAGCTCTGCGAATCCCTGCGGTCTGATCTTGATTTCGTTTCCTCCAAAAATTAAATCAAAGGCTTCACCCTTTACTTTTAAGGACGGAATAATATTTCGCTCTTTTTCGGTCGTTTTATCAACTTTTTCTCCCCAATAATCGTTCATAGATTTTTGACGTTCATACTCCATGTATTCATCGAGGGTCATTGAGGTGGGCATGCGGTAAAGACGGCTCCCAACTTTTTGATAAATATCATACATCCCGGTTGCAGGATTGTAGATTATTTCGGTTGTGATATTGTCCGGATCATTGAGATTGATCGGAGAGTATTTTTTATCCGTGTAATCGTAATAATCATAGATCGGATACGGCAACTCAACTTCCGGTGTATCCAGCGGAATAATCAGCTCAACTTTGAGCTTTGGCAGACCGTCTGTAGAGGCGAACACCAAGGAGGAGAGTCCCAAAAATAATATTCCAGCAACGATTTTTTTCACAGCTTACAGCACCTTAAGTGCTTCCTTAATGATGTCTTCGACCGATTGATCATCCATAAGGACTTTATTGATGGCCTTTTCGGCCCTTTTCTTATCAAAACCTAAAGACAACAAAGCAGTTAACGCATCATTTTGATTAGTATTGTCCAAAGTGAAGATATTTTCGGTGCTAAAATCTGACTTAATTACCTTGTCTTTTAAGTCAATCAGGACCCTTTGAGCCGTCTTCGCACCGATTCCTTTGATACTTTGTATCAAAGCCGCGTCTCCATTGACGATGGCAGTTGCAATTTCATCCGACGTTAAAGCGGACAACATTAATATTGCCGTATTTGCTCCGATCCCTGAAACTGAGATGAGATGGTTGAACATTTCGCGCTCTTTGAGCGAGTAAAATCCGTATAAGGTGTGAGCATCTTCGCGCACTTGTAACTGGGTGAACAGTTTAATGCTCTCGTCATTTCCAATTTTAGAGAAAGTATTGAGGCTAATCTTTACGAAATATCCAACGCCTCCACACTCAATTACCAAATTGGTTGGGGTCTTTTCGACCATTCGTCCGTTCAAATGTGCGATCATCTTTATTTTATTTGTGCATCCAAAACGGCCACCTTCACCATATTCATAATTTCTCTAACTGAGCTGCCTAATTGCAGTACATGAATAGATTTATTGAGGCCAAGTAATATTGGTCCAATTGCCTCTACATCGTCTCCCATTTCCTGCACTAATTTGTAGGCGATGTTTCCGGCTGAGAGATTTGGGAATATGAGCGTATTTACTTTCTTATTAGCCAGAACGGAAAAATCGAATTTCTCTAACATCAACTCATTGTTCAGCGCAAAATTTGCCTGAATCTCTCCATCAACGGTCAATTTCGGATATCTTTCATTTATTATTTTCAACGCCTTCCGCATCTTTTGAGGGTCACTTCCGCTGGCTGAACCAAAATTGGAATAAGAAAGAAGTGCGATTCGCGGCTGAACTTTAAATCTACGCACCTGCCTTGCAACCATATTGGTGATTTCTGCAATCTCCTCGGGGTCAGGATCAAAATTAACCGTTGTATCCGCGAAAAAAATTGGCCCACGCTTGGTGATTAGAATGTACATTCCCGCTACTTTATGCACTCCTTCTTCTTTACCAACCACTTGAAGAGCCGGGCGAATTACATCGGGATATTTGCGACTAATGCCGGTAATAAGAGCATCCGCTTCACCCGTTTCTACCATCATCGCTCCAAAATAATTTCGCTCTCGCATTATCTTTGTAGCTTCAAAAAGCGTAAATCCTTTTCGCTGACGTTTTTCAAAAAGCAGCCTTCCAAATTCCTCTCGTTTTTTTGTCTGCGATTCGTCTTTTGGATCGATGATTGTCAATTTACTTGGAAACTCAAGACTGTTCTCTTCGATTAATTCAAGTATTCGTTCTTTACGTCCCAGTAATATTGGAATAGCGAAACCTTCCTCATCGGCATGTTCTGCAGCTTTCAAAATTCGAAAGTTATCTGCCTCTGAAAAGACTACCCTCTTCGGATTCTTAATTACTTTCTCGGTTAAATCCCTGATGAGCTTATTGTCCAGACCGAGACGCTTTCTTAATCGTTGATCATACTCATCCCAATCTGTGATCTGAAATTGGGCAACACCTGAGTCCATTGCCGCCTTCGCCACTGCCGGGGAAACAGTAGTTAATAATCTTGAGTCCAATGGCTTTGGAATTATTTGGTCACGACCAAATGAAATGTTTTTCTCACCGTAAGCTTCGATGACATCTTCAGGTACGGCCTCTTTTGCAAGAGAAGCGATTGCCTTCACCGCCGCCAATTTCATTTCCTCATTAATACATGTTGCCCGCACATCCAAAGCTCCTCTGAAAATGAAAGGAAATCCAAGCACATTATTCACTTGATTCGGATGATCAGATCTACCGGTAGCCATAATGATGTCTTCCCGAACTGAAGTCGCGTCTTCATATGATATTTCAGGATCTGGATTTGCCAATGCAAAAACGATGGGGTTCTTTGGCATAGAAGCGACCATCTCTTTGGACACCAAACCTGCCTTGGAAAGACCAAGTAAAACGTCGGCTTCTTTAACCACATCAACTAGTTCTAAATCATCGTCATGCACTGCGAACTGCGCCTTGTGTTTATCCAGATTTTTTCGCTTTTTACTGAGCAGACCTTTGCTATCGAACATGAAAATATTTTTCTTCTTTGCTCCTAATGCCACGTATAGGTTAGCGCAAGAAAAAGCAGCGGCTCCGGCCCCTATCACAGCAATTTTTACACTGGTAATTTTCTTCTTTGCAAGCTCTAAGGCATTTAAAAGTGCCGCGGAGGAAATGATTGCTGTACCGTGTTGATCATCATGCATGATGGGAATATCCAATTCATCTTTCAGTCTGCTTTCTATTTCGAAGGCTTCCGGTGCTTTTATATCTTCTAAATTGATTCCGCCAAAAGTTGGTGCGATGGCCTTGACAGTTGCAACGAACAGATCTGGATCTGATGCATCGACTTCAATGTCAAATACATCAATATCCGCGAATATTTTAAAGAGTAGTCCCTTCCCTTCCATGACCGGTTTGGACGCCAATGGTCCAATGTCTCCGAGTCCTAAAACCGCAGTTCCATTCGAGATCACGGCTACGAGATTTCCTTTCGCGGTGTACTGATATGCGTCTGCGCTGTTTTCAGCAATTTCCAAACATGGATCGGCGACTCCGGGTGAATACGCAAGTGAGAGATCGCGATGCGAACTATAAGGTTTTGTCGGTATGACTTCAATCTTGCCCGGTCGTCCTTGCGAATGATAGTCTAAAGCGTGTTTTTTTTTAATTTTTGCCATGTAAAAAAGCCCATTAAATGGGCAGCCTAAGTTAAAAAATTTAAGGCAACCGGAGCAGAGATTATAACAACTGAATTCGTATGGCGAAAAAATTCATTTCCTTTCGCCTGCCTGACAGCAAAGGCAGGTTATTTTCTCAACCATCCGCCTGAAGCGGATGGTTATCACCCTGATAGCTATCGGGAGCCTTGGCTAGCGCCTCCGCTATAGCTACGGTGGCAGACGGAAAGAAAAAATAATACTTTTCACCTCTATAAAAATCCATTTGCTATAATCTCCAGTGTATAAATTATTTCATTAATTTTAGCCCAGATTGCTCATTTGAAGTGAAGAGAAATAAGTCAAAAATTGTTATTTTGACCGGTGCCGGCATTAGTGCCGAGAGCGGATTAGGGACTTTTAGGGATAAGGGTGGACTTTGGGACAAGCATGACATAAATGACGTGGCTACTCCTGAGGCGTGGCAGAAGAATCCTGAGTTGGTTTTGGAGTTTTATAATTTACGCCGAGAGTTGGTTCTAAATGCAAAGCCAAACGCTGCGCATGTGGCTTTGGTGAAACTTGAGAAATATTATGATGTTCATATTATCACTCAGAACATCGACGACCTCCACGAAAGAGCCGGATCAAAACAAATTCTTCATCTGCATGGTGAGATACTCTACGCGCAAAGTGTGAAAGATCCGGAGACGGTATATAAAGTAAAAGGTAGTCATATTAAATTGGGTGATTGTGGGCCCGATGGAGGCCAACTTAGACCTCATGTCGTTTGGTTTGGCGAACCGGTCCCGAGGATGATTGAAGCCGAGGAAATGATGCACGATGTCGAAAAATTCATCGTTGTGGGAACTTCGCTGAATGTTTATCCAGCCGCAAATTTGATTTATACCTGCCCTCCTGAGGCGGATAAGTACATCGTCGATTTGAACGATCTGCCCTCTTCCAAACAGAAAAATCTGAATCATTTAAAAGGAAAAGCGACAGAGCGATTACCTGAATTGATAAATGAGCTGATTCAGGAAACCAAGATTAGGTCATAAAAAAAATCCGATCGAGCTACAGCCCAAACCGGATTTCTAAAAATTTCTTGACTTAATTTATTTTCGAATCACAACTTTCTTCGTTTCAAGTGCTTTGTTGTTTTTCAAGATTGAGTAGAAATAAACTCCGTTCTTCAAAGTCGAAACATTCACTGTATTCTTTCCATCTGTCAGTAAGCCATGCATCACAATTTGTCCCATAATATTGTGAATATTCAATTGATAAATATCGCCATCTGCATTATCCGACATTTCAATGTTAAAGATATTTGAAGCAGGGTTTGGATAAGCACTGAAGGTCACTTCCTTCGGATCTTCGATTCCAACTGTTGAGGTAAATCTGACATCGACAGAATCAAGTTGAGTTCCCATATCGTCAATAATGTAGTATCTATACATGGCGACCCCAACGTAACCATTTGCCTGATGATAAACAGAAAGTAGTCCGGTATCCAAAGGATTCCAGGTATAGGCATCAGGCGTAGTCCAAGGATCATTTGGTCCTACCGTGCTAGCAGGATAACAGATTCCGCTCGCAGCATCTTTTCCCCAACACAAATAATCAGTTGAGCCGCTAACGGTTTGAATCTTGGCGCGTGTAACTCTTAAAATATAGGCGCTTCCACTTTCATTTACAATGTCAAAATCCTCATGAATCTCTTCTCCACCGGCTAAATCAACGATTGTTCCTGAGACATCGGTAGGAGTTCCATCTATGAAAATTCCAATAACTTGGGCTTGGACCCCTACAAAAAGTGTCATGCAAACTAAGAGTGTAAGTATCTTTTTCATCTTCTAACGTAATATATTATTCCTATTCAATCAAATATACGCAAATAATTGCCAGAGGTTGGCCTGCCGGATAAGATTAAGGAAGAGAGGCCGTCGATAGGAGTTCAAGAATGGTGTTGAGAAAATGGCAGGTTAAAAAAAATTTACGCTCAGTTTTCTTCCAGAAAGTGCAAAATTCCCTTTTTCTACATAATTGGTAGAATTCTTCTCTATCCTTTTAATATCATTAGATTACCCAAAGAATAAGAGAAAAGAATGGATAAATTTTAAATCACAATTTTTTTAAGATTTTCACGTTATTGTAGAATTTAACACACTCATTCTTTTCTTCAACATTTTTTTATATAGATTCTTGATAATTAGTGGTTTATGA
>CAZCAD010000123.1:0-3368 GCA_964496525.1 uncultured Flavobacteriales bacterium
ACGGGGACTTTATTGATAGCAGCAAAACTCTCGATACGCACCGCAGGATATCTTCATGCTGTGAAAATGACTAACGGACACACCGCAGGATGAGGATATCCTGCGGTTCCTCTTGGTTAATATTTACGATTTGGGTGATACACACCGAGGGATATCTTCATTCCATGAAAAAGGGCTGGTGGACGCACCGCAGGATATCCTCATCCTGCGGAAAGGCCCTTTTGAAATTAATGCCGATTCAACATTGGAGATAAGCAATAAACCTCAGGTAAAATGGAATCCTCCTCTAAATAATTTGAAGCTGAAGAATATTTCCAATCTTCGGCCTTTTCTACATATCCTGCTTTAACCGGGTTTTGATGAATGTAGTTGATCTTTTGCCAAACAAATCGCTCACTATTCGAATATAATTCAATAGCATGATTACCAACCTGCCATAGTTTAAAATTTTTGTGTTTCGAACTATGCGTGGCTGCTGTGCCAAAGACTTTTAGCATCGATACATTACTTTGGTCGTGATTTTCCTGAATTTTTGCGATTATTTGATTGGAAGTGAAGCGCTTAAAATCCCGAATTACATCCTTTAACTGAAAGGGTTCATCGCAATTCGCTGCCAAATGCAAATGATTGTGCATAATACAATAGGCGTAAATATTCAGGCCCCTTTCTCTAATACAGTACTGGAGTGACTCGACAATTATTTGTTTATGATCTTCTCTGCTAAAGGCGTTAACCCAAGCGATGGTGGTCATTGTCATGTAATACGAACTGTTTTTTTTGATAGTATGTTTTACACCTTGCTTGATGAAATAAATGTAGCTATAAATCTTTAGGAAAGCCGTTCCGCAGGATGAGGATATCCTGCGGTGCCATATTCCTCAGCATGAGGATATCCTGCGGTGCCATATTGGGAGATATCCTGCCTTTGTTATCCATGAGTGACGTTAACGACGGTCACTAAAACTTCCGATTAGGATGATAAAGGTCAATATTGACTTCAGGATTATTTCCATTTAGAATTGAGCAAATGATTTTACCGGTAGCCGGTCCCAAACTGAGACCGAGCATGCCGTGACCGGTGCCAATGATTAAATTTACAAATTCACTTGGCCGTCCCAGATAGGGTAATCCATCAGGACTGCAAGGGCGATATCCGTGCCAGATATCTTTTTCTTTGGGATCATCAATCTGTAAGTCAGGGTAGAATGAGCGAATATGGTTTAATATTCCGTCGATTCTCTTCAGATTAATTTTGTGATCGGTCAACTTGGTAATTTCAAGTGTTCCGCCAAATCTAAGCTCTTTTCCCATCGGCGTTACTGCCACTTTTCCTTCGCTCAGGATTGTCGAAATCGTCGGTGAATTGTCTCTCATGGCCATGTTAAAACTATATCCTTTCGCCGGAAGCAATGACAACCGAATTCCGATACTCTTTGCTAAAACCGAGCTCCAGGCCCCGGCGGCTAAGACAAATTCATCTCCTTTGATTTCTTCGGTAGACGTAACAATAGCCTTTATTTTATTGCCACTTTTTTTCATGCTTTGAACTTCTGTATTAGTGACGAATTTTGCACCTGATTCGTTCAGCTTTTTCTTTAAGTATTGCATTAGAGCTGCCGGATGTAAACTCATGTCCCCTTTATAATGGACACCCCCTCTGGCATTCATCTTAATATTAGGTTGTAAAGAATTTAAATCCGACTCATTTAGCAAATCAACTTCAAGTCCAAATTCTCTTCCAATTTCTGCATCACGAATTTCACTCTCTGCCGCTTTCTCGGTTTGATAAATGATCAAGAGTCCGGATTCATCGTAGAAATATTCGTTGGGTTCAGTAGCCAATTCCTGGAACAAACGTTTGCTCAACTGTAAATATTCACCGAATGGTGAAATCGACTGTTGCACGTGATCTTCCGTTGCAGATCGATAAAATTGGCTACACCATCGAAATAGTTCGCCACTTAATCTGGGACGAATGTAAAAGGGACTTTTAGGACTCAACATCCAGCGAAGGCCTTTTGAGATCATTCCGGGCGATGCGATAGGAACCAGATGGCTTGGCGCAATCATTCCGCAATTACCGAAAGAAGCTCCGTCTGTTAAATCGTCTTTATCAATGATGGTAACTTGATGGCCGTCACGACTCAAATAATAGGCTGAGAACAGACCTATTACTCCTCCACCGATTATGACGACCTCTTTACTCATAACACGGCTTAAATTACCTGAAAACCTTGCGAATACGGATCGTCCCCGTCAATTGTTATCGTATTGTGCCCATAAATTCTGGCCCAGCCTTCAACCGACGGAATAACAGCCGGATATTTTCCAAGCTGCGTTTCCTCTTCAATTCGTCCGATAAACTTTGATCCGATGATACTTTCATGAATGAACTCCTCACCTTTTTGAAGTTTGCCTTTTGCATGCCATTGGGCCATTCTTGCTGATGTTCCTGTTCCGCAGGGAGAGCGATCAATGGCATTATCGCCATAGAATACTGCATTTCTGGCGGTTGAGTTTGGGTCCAATGTTTTTCCTGCCCACAAGAGGTGACTCAGACCTTGAATTCTGTCATCTTCGGGATGAACGAATGAATAGTCCTGATTGATTGCAAGTCGGATTTCCCGACTCCAAGTGATCAACTGATCGACAGAAAAATCTTCTATTCCGGAAAAATTTTCCTGAGGATCGATGATGGCGTAGAAATTACCTCCAAAAGAAACGTCAACACATAATTTACCAAGATCAGCGCAATCAACACGAATATTTTCTTGAGCCAAATAAGATTTGACGTTCGTTAGTTTCACTGACTCTACCTTCGAATTATTCTTCCGGTATGAAATCTTAATTAATCCTGCCGGCGTTTCAAGATTCAATTGTCCTTCTTTCTTCGGTGTGATTAATCCTTCCTCAATCGCAATGGTGACTGTCCCGATCGTTCCATGTCCACACATCGGAAGACATCCACTGGTTTCGATAAATAGGATGGCCACATCATTTTTTGCATCGGTAGGTGGGTATAAAATACTCCCGGACATCATATCATGACCACGTGGTTCAAACATCAATCCTTTCCGAATCCAGTCATATTCCTTGACGAAATGTTGGCGTTTTTCACTCATGCTTTCACCGAGCAATTCAGGAGCCCCTTCAACTATCAGCCGAACAGGATTGCCACAAGTATGAGCATCGATACATTTAAATTCGTGAACGGCCATTAGCTAATCTTTTCTCTGCTATCCACATTATTTAACTTTCGAATAATATTCAGCGGATTTTCATTCTTGAGTTCGTCAGGCAATAAATCGTTTGGCCAGTTCTGGTATGAAACAGCACGCAGCCATCGCTGTATTGAGTCAGTTCCAACT
>CAZCAD010000123.1:3378-8236 GCA_964496525.1 uncultured Flavobacteriales bacterium
GCCGTAAATCTAGAATCAGTTGACGAAGGATAAGGCCCACCATGAAGCATTGCGGGGCAAACTTCAACTCCTGTCGGGACTCCGTTATAAATAATCCTGCCGACTCGCTCTGTCATGGCATGAATCAAAGATTGATTTTGTTCCAGTTCCTCAGGTTCCGATAAAATTGTCCCCGTAAGTTGACCTTCGAGATTCTCAATTATTTCCAAAAGCTGATCCATATTTGAGCACTGAACAACCAAAGAATAAGGCCCGAATACTTCATGGTGAAGATTCGGATTATCAAGAAATTCTTGACCCCGAACGGTTGCAACCATTTGTCGCGCAAAGTTGGCGTCAACAGTTTGGTCGTATGAAGCCACCACGGTCAATTCGCTGTTCGAAGTCATCAGTTCTTTACTCTTCGAGAAATTTGATTCGATGTTTGGATGTAACATTGAATGCGGTTTTTTGGTCAATATTTCTTCTCCCAAGCCCTCGGTGAACTGACTTAGGTCATTACCTTCTAATCCTAAAATTAATCCCGGGTTTGTACAAAACTGGCCTACACCTAAGGTGATGGAATCAGCAAAAGTACCGGCGAGATCCTGCAAATTATTCGAAAGATAATCGGGCATTAAAACAACTGGATTGATGCTTCCCATTTCGGCAAACACCGGAATTGGTTCCTTACGTTGGGCCGCTAGATCCAGTAAGGCACGCCCACCTTTGATGCTTCCGGTAAATCCAACTCCCTTCACCTTTGGATGTTTAACTAAGTCGATACCAACTTCAATACCACTGCTATTCAGATTCGAAAATACTCCCTCCGGCATTTGTATGGCCTTAGCGGCTTTGATGATGGCCGAAGCGACCAATTCTGAAGTGCCTGCATGCATGGGATGGGCTTTAATAATTACCGGGCATCCGGCCGCCAATGCGCTGGCAGTATCACCACCGGCAGTGGAATAAGCCAATGGAAAATTACTCGCACCAAACACCGCGATTGGTCCAATGCCAACATTCATTTTTCTCAGATCAACTTTTGGTACCGGAGTACGATCAGGAATTGCGGTATCAATTCTTGCTTCAACCCATGACCCTTCTTCTAATAATTCTGCAAAGGATCTTAGTTGAAAAACTGTTCTACCTCGCTCTCCTTTTGCTCTCGCTTTCGGTAAACCGGATTCTGACATATAAACATGTAACAAATCATCTCCAAGATTCATAATTTCATCAGCAATGGCGATCAGGAACTTGGCTCTGTTCTTACCCGGAATATTTTTGAATTCATCAAATGCCCGATGAGCTTTTTTCACCGCGGAAGAAATTTCTTCCGCAGTTGCTTCATAATATTCGATCTCGTTTTCAATATTGAGAACCGGATTAAAAGTTCTGAATTTAATATCTCCTTTTGCTGATCGCTCTGATCCTATAAAATTTTCTCCTGTTATCATATACTTAAACTTTTATACTCCGGAAGTGCAGGTCTGCTTGCCAGCCCTTCTTCAATAATTAGCAAAACTCTTGTCCTCTCTTCTCCAATCAATTGCAGACGGGGAGGTCTGACATTTTCCGTCCCCAAGCCGGTAGCCACCTCGGCCAATTTAATGTTCTGAACTAATTTACTATTAATGTCAAGTTCAAGTAAGGGCAAAAACCAGCGATAGATATTCACTGCTTCCTCATGTCTGCCCGCCTTTACCAATTCATAGATAGCCACAGTCTCCTCGGGAAATGCGCAAACCAATCCGGCCACCCATCCATCTGCACCCATTAATAAACTCTCAAGGGCAAGGGTGTCCACTCCAGACAAAATAGCAAGACGATCGCCAAACCTACTTTTCAGTCGACTAATATTTGACAGGTCACGCGTGGATTCTTTTACCGCTTTAATGTTTTCACATTCCAAGAGTTCTTCAAACATATCCAAACTAACCTCGATTCCATAATCAACCGGATTGTTGTAAACCATAATTGAAAGAGCCGTGCTATTTGCAACTGCTTTAAAATAGATTACTGTTTCACGATCATCCGCCTTGTATCGCATCGGTGGCAGCATCATCAAACCACCGGCTCCATCTTCTTCAGCTTTTTTTGCCACATCAATGGCCGCCTTAGTTGTTTGTTCAGCGATATTAATAATCACCGGCATATTGCTCTGAACTATTCTCACAGCTTCTTTTACCAAGGTTCGTTTTTCATCATCTGCCAGAGTGCTCGCTTCGCCAAGCGTACCTCCTAAAATTATCCCATGAACTCCCGCAGCGACTTGCGCATTAATGTTATGTTCAAACATCTCCAAATCAAGTTCATCTCGATCAGTAAATTTTGTCGTTACCGCAGGCATGACGCCTTTCCAAATTACACTCATAATCAATTTGTTGGATTATCAAAGTTAGCTTGAAAGTAACGAAAATCCTTATTGTTAATTAACCTATATTGATATTATATTACCCATTTATATCATATATTTACATTTAACTTAGTAATATATGCATAATGTCGTTGAAAGCACTACCGTTCAATATTCCCAAGCCCGAAGCCGGTGCACTGATTTATCAAGTGGATAAATCTGCAGAATTTTATAATAAATTTCATCAGCATGCTGAGATTCAAGTTTCGATTATTCTACATGGGGAAGGAGATTTAGTCGTCGGAGATTCGGTTTGTCGATTTATGGCGGGAGATATTTTTGTGATCGGAAGCAATGTCCCTCATCTTTTTAAGTCTGATACAAATATTGAAGGTGATTCTCATATGCTCACATTGTTTTTCACCAAGAATTCATTCGGCAATTCATTTTTTGAGTTGGAAGAAACCAAAGACTTGCACAAACTGGTGGATCTATTGGAAGGAGGAATTAAGATCAGGTCGGGCAAATTGAAAATACGCGATCTATTTTTAAAACTTGAAGAAGAAACAAGTTTGGGTCGCTTTATTATTTTTCTTGAAGTCATGAAGATTATCGCAAAATCCAGGAAAGAAGCTCTAACGACTTTTGTAACTGCTAAAAGGTATAGTGAGAATCAGGGAGTAAGGATGTCAGCTATCATGAACTTTGCGATGAATGAATTTCACAGAGATATTTCTTTAAAAGAAGTAGCGGCAGTAGCGAATATGACGGTAAACGCTTTTTGCAGATTCTTTAAACTTCGCACCAATAAGACCTTTATTCAACTCCTTACTGAAATCAGGCTCGAGAATGCTTGTAACTTATTACGGAAAAAACGTGATAAGACCGTAGCCGAGATTGCGGATTTGTCCGGCTTTAATAATATTTCAAATTTCAACCGAAAATTTAAGACTTATAAGAAGATTACACCGACCAGCTATAGGCGCTCTTTTTAGCTTATGTTTAAATCAAAGCATGATTTTTAGCTCTAAGATGTGGCTAAAAGAGTCGCCTCCGACTAACTATTTTGGAGTAGAATTAAATAAATTGACCCAACTTCAATCCAAAAATTAGCATCATATTTAAACCAAGCCATGGATTTCAAGTCCTAGCATTAGGATATGGATTTTAATTTAACGGACAGATATCATCTTTATAACAGAACGTCATTCTTCGTTCATCACTCTGACATGGACCTTAAAGGTTCTAGAGAAAGGGTGGTTGACAAGCTTATTGAATTGCAGGTTAAGAGTGAGTTGAAAATAGATTTGCCCGACCCATACGAATATGAGGCAAGCCTTAAGAATAAATCGGAAAAGAAGAAAAGAGTGGCCAGGGAAAAATTGCGACAAGACAGTAAACTCTTAAACATGATGTGGGTCAACCAAATGGCCGAAGATGATAAAGGTTTTTTGGAGAAAATGACGCTCTTCTGGCATGGACATTTTGCTTGTAGAACAATTCAAAATCCGTATCTGACAATGGAGATGAATAATCTCCTTCGTAATAATGCTTTAGGAAGTTTTAGAGATTTGCTTTACGCAGTTTCTAAATCGGCCTCAATGATCAATTATCTTCATCTAAAGCAGAATAAGAAAGCGAGTCCCAATGAAGATTTTGGGAGAGAACTATGCGAACTGTTCACTTTGGGCCATGATGTCGACTATACAGAAAAAGATGTTGCAGAAATAGCTCGGGCTTTTACCGGATGGACCTTTCATAAAGGAAAACACCTTGTAAATCCACGTCAGCATGATATTCACGATAAGACCATTTTTGGAAAAACCGGAAATTTTGGTGGGGAGGATGTTCTGGAAATGATCCTCGACAATCCGAAGTGTGCTTATCATATCGCGAAAAAAGTATATCGATTTTTTGTTCAGGACTCAATAGTCGAGAACGAAGTCAGGGAAATTGCAGACGCACTCTACAAATCAAACTATGATATTTCAGCAATGATGAAAGCTGTGTTCATGGCCGATTGGTTTTATGAATATAAAGGGAAAATGATCAAGAGCCCGGTTGAGTTTCTGGTTGGTTATTGCAAAATGTTCGATATCAAAATGACAGATGTAAAATCAACAATGGGGCTACAGCATTATTTAGGTCAGATTCTTTTTGAACCGCCAAATGTGGCCGGCTGGGCTGGTGGAAGGCAGTGGATCGATTCTTCGCGACTGGCTTTTAGAATGCGCCTGGGGTCGTTGATTGTGAATCGAGGATACATCATGGATGAGCTTAGTCCTGAGCTGGATCAGATGCTGATGAATCAATCTAAAAGACGCGAGATCAAATTTTATCACGATGTAGATTGGGACTTATTTTGGAAACGAAATGAAGGCGCAAACATTTACGACGTCCTTATTCGAACAGAGAATCCCGGATTAAAATATGCAGAGTCTACAAACGAAAAAGTGACGATCATACATTTAATATCAACCCCCGATTTCCAACTAATCTGAGAAAAATGGACAGACGAAATTT